>CAZDFM010000080.1:0-8402 GCA_964504465.1 uncultured Pseudobdellovibrionaceae bacterium
CAGCAACAGGTATGTTTGAGTTCGATCTTTCTTATTGTGCCGTCGCTGAGCAAGCACAAAATCAAGAGCAAGCGCAAGATAAAGGCGAACAGGCTCAAGATAAAGGTGAACAAGCACAAGATAAAGAAGAGCCAGCAGTTCAAAATCAAGCTCAAAACCAAACTCAAGACAAAGAAACTGTACAGAACAAAGAAGTAGCTCAAGACAAAGAAGTCGCTCAAGACTGCTCAACTGTTACTGTTAGTATCGGTGTTGAAGAAGTAATGGAAGAAGTAAAACAAGAGCAAGCTCAAGATAAAGGCGAACAAGCTCAAGACAAAGGCGAACAAGCTCAAGATAAAGGCGAGCAAGCTCAAGATAAAGGCGAGCAAGCCCAAGATAAAGGTGAGCAAGCTCAAGATAAAGGTGAGCAAGCTCAAGATAAAGGTGAACAAGCTCAAGATAAAGGCGAGCAAGTTCAAGATAAAGGTGAACAAGCTCAAGATAAAGGAGATCAAGAGCAAGCTGAAGACAAGGTTTAAGGTGAAATCAACATTTTAGAGAGAGTGGCAGTACGCCCTCTCTCTTTTTTTTGGGAGAGATTTTATGGGCTTCAGGGGCGTGCTTTTTTTGAATCTTTTGATTTTATCTTTTATTACAGGCTGTGGTGGGGGCGAAAAAGGGGTGGAATCAGAAAATAAAGTGACCAGTGTCGAAAGTGTTAAGCCAGAGCTTCCAGTTGAGAAGTTTGTCGTCAAAGGCTGTTTAAATTTAGAACATTTAAGTCGTTATCTTGAGCAGCCAGGATTTAATTTTCCGGGACGTGTTTCAAATTATGATTATTCATCTGACCGATTTGAGACTGAACTTCTGGTCAGAAATTTTGGTTATCGTGAAATTCAGTTTAGAAATTTACCCTTTTTAAAAAACGTAAAGCAAACTGACTGTCAGAGTGTGACTGCTGAAACTGCTTATGGACGGGTACAATATTATCAAGTCGTTTCAAGTTCTGAGGATGAGATCAGCATAGAACGTACTTCTGACCCTGAAGGGGAGGCTTTAGAAGAAGCATATGTCGAGGCGTACAATATTGAATCCGCATTTAAATCTTTAAACTTTAAAGTCGTGTCTCCGACCCAGTTGAAAGTTGGAATTGACGTCGAAGCGCAACGATTTGGTTGCAGTCAGAAAAATACTTTTGAATTTAAAAAAACCTCTGTCTATAGATGGGCTGAAACCAGAGAGAATCTGCCGCAATCCGAAACTCTGTCGCAGGTTAACTTCAACAAGATCATTAATTTAGTTCCGAGCCAAGTCGAGCGTGAAATTAGAGCTCGTCGACCTATCCCTGAACCTGAAACATTAGAAGAGCCGCCAACTACAACGGCACAGCCAAGCCAAGTTGTAATGCCATCAGAGGGAGAACTCGCCCTTTCTTTAGATGAAATTAAAAGAATCTCATTGTTGCTTCCGGTCAAACAGTTGGATCTTCGATGCAACTGACAGCCGCTTTATTCATTTTGACTGTTTTGATTTCTGCTTGTAGCGCTACAGAACAACGCTACATTGGTCCCGAAACCGAGAGTTGCGAAGAGGAAGCAATTGATAACGAATTTATTATCGTAAAAAAGGGCGGCCTCTTTGTTCGATCCAGTCGTAGCCCAAGTTTAAGAGAAATCGAACGCGATGAAGTCATGTGGTATGAGCCGAACTACCGAGTGCATGTTGAACGTCGATTAAACCGCTTGATTCAGGTCCGAAACGGTGAGGCCTACCTAACTGAAGTCGCTTCTAACGAACAAACCTGGGAACAGCTCGGCATCGAAAACTTTTGGAACGAAAACTTTTTTGGTCAAGACGTTCCGGTGGCGGTACTGGACACTGGGGTGCAGTCTACCTCGAATTATCTAGAAGATCGTTGGGTTTATAATAAGCTTGAATACGAAGCGGGCGAAGCTGGTGCTGGAGTCGATGATGATGGCAACGGCCTTGTCGATGATATTTCAGGATGGAATTTTATCGATTCAAGTCCCGAAAGTTTTGATGAATGGAATCACGGAACCCAAATTGCCCATATAATTGCGGGTTCCGCTGAGACGCCCTCCGGACCGGGCGTGGCTCCCAAAGCCAGAATACTTCCGATTGATTTTATGAACGAGAGTGGGGGAGACGAGATCGATGCGGTCAAAGCTATCGATTATGCGATTTCTCGCGGAGCCAAGATTATCAACAACAGCTGGGTGACCCCGTGCTCAAGGTTGTTGAAGGTCACATTAGAAAATCATTCTCAAAAGAACGTTTTATTTGTGAATGCAGCCGGGAATCAGGGAAAAGAACTCTCTGCGAAGCTCAGCTACTCTTCAAATATTCCGGGGATAAACTTAATCAGCGTCGGATCATTGGATCGCGTAGGCCAGCGATCGATCTTTTCTAACTATGGGCAACACATTCGGTTTTTTGCACCCGGAGAAGGAATTCTAACTTTTTATGGGCTTCAAGTAAGTGAAAGTTCTGGCACTAGCTTTTCGGCGGCCATTGTTTCTGGAGCGGCCGCCTTGCTTTGGTCAAAATATCCTGATGCTGATGTGTCGAAGATAAAAAAAGAGCTACTGCTCTTAGCTGAGCCCCCTGGGGCCCAGCAAGATTATTATAGTCTTAAATTAAAGTGAGCAATTTGGTGTTTGAATTTCTTCTTCGATCGCTGCGAGTGCACTTGCATCGCTTTTGCTTGCGAGCGATACCGCTTTATAAGCATTCAATCTATGTCCATTGCTAACTCGAGCCGTAAGATTTGAAACTCGATCAGACGATTTTACGAGTAGCGCCTTCATCTGTTTGTAGTCCATCTTGGGATTCATTGAAAGCGCGAGAGCGGCAGCGCCGGCGACAAACGGAGCTGCCATGGAACTTCCGCCGCGCGAGAGGTAGCCGTTGCCACTATCGGTTGAAAGAATATTTGATCCCGGTGCTGCAAAATCAACACTGCGTGATCCGTAATTGATCCCGCTTACCCACTTGTCGCTGCTCGAAGAAGCGGTGACACTTACGATGTTAGCGAAGTTGTAAGAGGCGGGATAAAAAGGTTTCGTATCGTTATTGCCACCGTAGTTACCACTGGCTGCCACAAAAAGGATTCCTGCCTTTTCGGCTGCGCGAATGGCTTCTTGTAGAGCTGTAGATTTATTGTAGGACCCCCAGCTCGCATTGATGATTTTTACTTTTTTGTTGATCGCGTAGTAGATGCCTTTGATGGCGTGTGAAGTGTTGCCGTTTTTGTTGTGGTCCAAGAATTTTAAAGACATGAGCTTGGCGCGAGGCGCGACTCCTGAAACTTTTCGGCGCAAGTTACGTTGACCTGCGATGATTCCGGCAACGTGAGTGCCATGGTAGGCACCTTTGGTCTCGCGAGAAGGCTGAACTTTGTTATTTTTTTCTACGTAATTCCAGCCATGAATGTCGTCGATGAGGCCGTTGCCATCGTCATCACGACCGTTGCGAATTTCGTTTGGGTTGACCCAAGCAGCGGCGCGTAAGTAAGTATGATCAATATCGACCCCGCTGTCGATAACTGCGACCACGACATCTTCTGCGCCCTCGGTGTAATCCCAGGCCTCATAGGTGTCGATCACATCATGCGCCCATTGGCTGGTTGCTGTTTTGCTAGAAGTTTTAGCTTCTGCAGCTGAGAGCTGAAAATCGGGTTCAATGTATTCGATATCGTAGGTTTTAAGAAGCGACTCAGTTACTTCGCCCATATCTTGATCGGCTTCGACTTTTACACTAAAGCTTTGTTCCGTCAGGGCATCGAGGTGATGCGAAATTCCTTTCACGCTAAATTCGCGAATGGGGTTGCCACTCGGGAGCAATACTTTGGTCCGGGTTTTTACGATAAGGCCGGCTGTATCGGGGCTAAAGACTTCGGGATGCACCTGCAAGCGATTGAGTGCTGAGTCGTCTAAAGATGTACTTTGTATTGCACCTGCAGACTGACAAAGAGCAGATGTGTCGTCAGTGGAGGTGTTTGAGTCCTGGCCGCAACCTGTGAGCCATAGGGCGCTCACGATCGAAAGGCTAAGGAGCTTGCGATTAGAGAATTGAATTCGCATGGTGGGTTCCTCATATGAATGAAATGTTTTTGGGTTTACCACCATAAGCTGATGTTGCGAAAAATTATAAAAAAAAACACGAATGTGTACATCCCCTGGTCTTTGGTCCCGCGATGTCTATGTTGCGACTATTGCGAGGTATAAATCTTCCATATAATCAAAGAGTGAAAACTCAAAAAAAGATTATTTTTGGTCTCGTCTTCATTGCGCTCGTGAGTTTTGTCTATCTTAACACTCCCTTAAAACACGCGCCTGTCGTGGGAGACGTGGAATTGAATTCCGAAGCTTCACAGCTCGGTTTTTTTGCCGGCGACAGAATCGAAAGTGTGAATTCGGTCGCTGTGCACTCGTGGGAAGATTTTGAGACCGAGCTGAATGATTTGAATAGTGATCATATACAAATCGGAGTAGAGCGAGACGGAAACCCTGCGACAGTCGATTTTGACGTTACAGCCCAAAAGGGAAAAGACATCGAAGGTCTCTCAAATTATTCAAAGATGCCTTTGTTACTTTTGAAGCCCGAGTCAATACTGATTGCCCATGGGGTGAAAAGCGGAGACCAACTTCTTTCAGTGAACGGCCAAAAAATTAAGTATTGGCGCGAGATCGGTGTGCAGTTGCACCAACGGGAAAATTCGAATCCACTCGTGCTGGATATCTTAAGTACTAAAGGGACCAAGTTAAAGATTGAGCTCGAATCCGTTGACGAAGGCTACAGTTTGGAGACGCTCGGTTTAGAAGATCCTGCCCTTTATGTTTTTGATGTTAAAAAAGGAAGTTTTGCGGCAGAACTCGGATTAAAGCGGCTAGATCGGCTTTTGTTGGTACAAGGTCAATCTCTTAAAGATGGTTTTGACTGGGCCAGCATAGAAGCGGGTTTAGCAATTGAAAAGATCTTGAATGTCGCAGTGGTAAGAGACGGTGATGTGAAATATTTTTCTACACCCATCGATCCAGAGAACTTCTCAAAGCTCTTGGAAAATGCAGAACCCACGTTAAGTTCGCTCCATAGAATATTGGGAATCAGGAATGACTCAGTTTATATAGCTTCGCCCACTCTCAAAGAAAAAAATTATCGTAGGTGGTTGCTTAGGAGGTAGGTCACTAATAGAATGTGACAACTTCAACCTGAGCGAGTGTGATTGTGAAGAAACCTGCGATTAAAAGTATCCAATTTCTTTTCCACTTCCTATCAAAGACAACTCTTCGTACATGGATCATCTTAGGGGTTTTATTTTTGTCTTTAGGTCTTTTCTTAGAAATTACCGAAGAACTCCATGAAGCAAAAGTAGAAGGCGATGTAGAGATCACTCAGTTTGACCATTCGATTATTGAATTCCTTGTTCCGTTTCGAGAACCTGCACTAAATGGCAGACTGGTTGACGTCACCGCGCTTGGATCTGGCACCGTGCTGACTGCAATTGTGGTGATATTTATAGTCCTCATGTTGATCTCAAAAGAAAGAATGGCCGCACTGTACATGTTGATAGCTTCACTCGGGTCGGCCTTTCTGACTTCGGGCTTGAAAGATTTGTTTGGACGCGATCGACCGATGATCGCAGAAAAACTTGTTCATGTTGCAGGTTATTCGTATCCAAGCGGACACTCGTTGTCGGCATCAGCGATTTATTTGTCATTTGCACTGCTAGCTTGCCGTTACTTTACAAAATGGTCGGATCGGGCCGTTATCTTTTTGCTTGCCGTAACTCTTATTACGGCAATTGGGTTTTCTCGAGTTTATTTAGGTGTTCATTATCCAACAGATGTGGCGGCGGGCCTGAGCATTGGCGCAGCATGGGCTTTTTTACTCGGAGGGATCAGTCCTTGGTTGGAGCAGCGATTCGAAAATCGGTCACGAAAAGCGAGCGTTAAAGCTCCTTAAAACCGCCAGCTTCAGGAGCTGTTTTTGGTTTCGTCGACTCTTTTTCTACATCTTCTTTTTTTTCTTCGTCGGTTTCATTTAGCGGAGCGTTCGGATCGGCCTTAAGTGGGTCAACTTCGACTGGCTGAATCGGAACTGAACTTTTTGTTTTCTTGCACTGTTTAACGAAGGCGGTCTCTTTGTCGACCAGACAAAAACTTTCACCCACTGTACCTTTGCAAGCCTCTTGATCGAGCTGTTTCTGGCTTCTAATCTTGTAACCGGGAATTTTGTTATATTCGCTCAAACACTCTTCTGCACTTTTACCTTCAGCAAAAGGTGAGGGTTCGGCAGCCAGAGTTCCTTGGAGCGCAAAAAATAGAATGATGTAAGTCATAATCCAAGATTACCACATGTTGGTATGAACCCAAGAAGACATTGTACGCCGAAGCAGCGCGCGCTGGTCGTCACGATGGAAAAAATTCAACTGTTATCCTCTTGAAATCACTATGAGAAATACAATTGCCCACTTCGATTTTTTGGCCAAGGAATTGAATATAACCAAGATAGGGGCTTTAGACTCCTAGAAACTTCCACTGATGGAGGGACGAATGAGAAAAATGGATTTGGCAAAAGGTATGCTCCCTGAGATCTACGCCCTAGTCATGCTCATAGGACTGACATTGGCACTTTCGGCTTGTGCTCCCTCTGCTTTAGACCCTTTTAATTCAGGTTCGCACGCCTTTGAGGCTTCAGTTTCTGCGAGCGAAAGCAAAAAAATTCCCCCGCAAATCCAAATGCGTCCCGACAATATTGGCGATGAATCGGCCTCTTATGAAGTCGAAGAAGGCGATCAAGAAGATCATCAAGAAGAAGTAAACGCAGAAGCAGAAGTAAAAGTAGCAGTCGAAGCTGAAAAAAGTATCACCGGGTTAAAACCTGAATCTTTCAAGGCCGATTGGGATGTAACGGATAAAGGTACTCAATGGACGGGTATTACCCTTAAGGCTTTAGAAAGTATCGGTCAGGATATGATCGTATTACAGGAGCCGACGGACGTTAAAGAATATTGTCCGAAATATAAGAAATTGAGCTATGAAGAACGTTTGCAGTTTTATGTGATGCTCATCTCTTCAATGGCGCGATTTGAGAGCGGCTTCGATCCTAAAACCAAACACACTGAAGATTTTAAAGATAGCAACGGCGTTCCAGTTGTTAGTCGCGGTTTACTGCAAATGTCATATGAATCTGCGGTAGACTATGGTTGCAAACTTAAGAATCCGCAAACGCTGCACAATGCAGAAGCGAATCTTAGATGTGCAGTGAAAATTTTAAATAGCTGGGTCAAGAGAGATAAAAAAATTGGATCATGGGGAGTTAAAAGTTCTGGTAAACCCGACCACTTGGGAGGCGGACGTTACTGGTCCGTGTTGAGAAAAACCTCGGATTCACGACCACAAATTCAAGCTAAAACTTTGTCATTAAAATTCTGCAAATAAATCTACGCAGGAAGCTCTGGCCTGGAGACGTGGGTCTCCGGCACAAAACTTCCTGCTAAAAACATAATTTATAATCGTATCTCTAACTAATCCACATCGTCATTTACGCTTGCGGGTACTCGATCTGATGAGCCCGGAATTTCAAGTGCACGAAGTGTTTCGGTGTCGAGAGTTCCCGTTACCTGCAGATCTTTTTCTGCTTGAAACTGTTGCAGTGCACGGGTGGTCTCTGGGCCACCAAGGTCATTGTTGCTTACTGTGTAACCACGTTGTTGGAGTGCTCTTTGAGCTTGAACAAGTTGCGAGCTTGTTACGCCGGTGCCCATACGAGTACGAGTTGTGGTGGTTTCAGTTGTAGTCGCTGTAGTTCCCGAAGTTGTAGTTGAACCGGTTGTTCCAACAGCGCCGGTGGTAGCTGTGCTATCTACGGCACGTGTATTTACTGCGCTCACTTCAGGGTTAGCTCCGGTAGTGGTGTCATAAGTTGCTGAATCAGGAGTAGTGGTCGTATCATTATTTATTGTAGCAGGATTTGTTGATTCGTTGGTGTTAGTCGCAGGCACGTCAGCTGAATCTCGACGCGTACAAGAAAACAGCAAAGGCGTCGTGAGTGCGAGTGCTACGATTAATTTTTTGGTATTCATTAAGTTCTCCTTAGAATGAGTTAGTACTACAGCTGTCAATGTAGTCCTGTGGCGTTCTATTTTCTTAAGTTTTTAATCAAGATAGCTTGTAAATATCAGCACATACTGGACTTCATTGCAGGAGTTGGTATTGTTTTGGGTATGAAGATAATTAAAGCGGGAAAGTATAAGCAGATGCCTTGGAAGAACGGGCAGGGGACCACTGCTGAAATTGAGATATTTCCAAAGGCTGCGAGCCTGAGTCAGGGGGATTTTCTTTGGCGTTTGAGTTCGGCCTCGATGAATGCACCCAACACGTTTTCTAACTTCCCGG
>CAZDFM010000081.1:0-8391 GCA_964504465.1 uncultured Pseudobdellovibrionaceae bacterium
GACTTTTTAGAGATCGAATCTGATGGCTGGCGAATTATGGGTGATCAACTTTATATTCCTTCAGATAAATCGAGCCAGTTCGCCTCTGGATTCTTACTGAATGCGTGGGATCTGCCGTTTGAGATTTTTTTTCGGACATCAGCAAAAAGAGTTTCAGAGCCATATTTCCAAATGACGTGGGAGTTGGTTAAGAGTTTGGGTCTACGGATCGATACTTTAGAAGAAGGCGCCTATCACTTACCAGCTCACCAAAAACTTGAGCCGAGACAACTTCAATTAGAACCTGACATGAGTTCTGCTTTTGCTTTAGCCGCGTGTGCAGCGGTAAACGGTGAGCTTCGGTTAACGGATTGGCCGCTTAAAAGCCTTCAACCGGATTATCGGTTCGTTGAAATCTTAAAGTCGATGGGCGTGCCAGTTAAAGTTGAGAACTCAAGACTAGAGGTTTCAAAAGCTCAGACTTTAAAACCTGTAAAGCTCGACCTCACGGGATCTCCTGATCTGTTTCCGGTGTTAGTGAGTTTGTGCGCCTTAGCAGATGGGGTCAGTGAGTTTACGGGGATTTCGCATTTGGCTTACAAAGAATCTCCGAGAGATGAAAATATGCGCGGCCTTTTAGATCGCATCGGCATTGAAACTCAAAAAAGCGGCGACAGTTTTAAAGTGTTTGGAAAAGGACTTAAAATAACGGCGAAGCCATTTGAGTTCGACCCAGATCAAGATCACAGAATCTATATGGCAGCTGCGGTGTTAAAACTTGCGGGTGCTCCTATTACTTTGCTGCACCCAGAAGTGGTAAATAAGAGCTTTCCCGAATTCGTTGGGATTATTGAGGGGAGCCAATGAATATTATCTTTGTCATTGGTCACCGTGGAACCGGCAAAACTTACTTCTTGGGAAAACTCCAAGAAATGTTTGTTCAATTCGGAGTAAATGCATTTGTACTCGATCTTGATCAAGAAATCGAAAAGCGCGAGAGCAAAACCATACGCGAGATTTTTGAAACCGACGGCGAGCCAGAGTTTAGAAAGCTCGAAGAAAAAACTCTCAAAGAACTCTACGCCAACTACAATGGCCGAAAAGAACCCGTATTTATTTCGCTTGGTGCAGGCTTTGAGGGACTTATTCCCGAGCCTAGCCACATCATCTGGCTTCAACGTCCCACCGACAAAGATGGCCGGATCTTTTTTGATCGGCCAAGACTCATGGGAGATCGCTCTTTATATGAAGAGTACATGGCAAAATACGGCGAGCGTCAGTACAAGTACGCAAGACTTTGCGATGAACACTTGATGCGTAATGAAGGCTCCCTTGAACTTGAAGATTCAGATTTAATATTCTTCGGGCTAAAGCAGGGACGCATCGGGGGCGGGCTTACTTTATTGCCTGAACACTTCAAACGCTTTTCTTCTTGGGGTGGTTTCGTAGAGCGTAGAATTGATTGGGGAGTCGATTTCTTAGAACTTCGGGACGACTTGCTTGAACCCAATATGCTCAAAGTTGGAATTCAAGAAATTAAACCTGAGCATTTACTTTTAAGTTTTCGTAATCCACAAAAATCTTCGTTTCATAAGATGGACTTAACTCCGTACCGATGGGATTGGGCTATGGAGCTTGGTGAATGTCCATTGGGTATTCCACCAATCCTATCGCTTCACAAAAGACCGACTGGTAAAGGAATCGAACTCGAAGAACAAATCGTTGAGCTTCAGATTCGTGGACGACAACAGAGTCATCTCAAACTTGCGGTCGAAATTATGAATTGGGACGAACTCGATATGTGCCACAACTGGTGGCAAGAAGATCCTTCAAACAGGTCATTCCTTCCGCGCTCTGCCAGCGGAAGATGGTCGTGGTATCGTGCTTTGTTTGGTCCTCAAATGCGGATTGCGTTTTTTAGAGAAGACGTAGGCTCATCGCCCGACCAACCCTATTTTGCAGAGTGGGTGAGGGCTAAAAACTTACGCTCTGATTTGGCGGCCACTCATTTTGCAGCCGTTTTAGGCTCTCCGATTCATCACAGCCGAACACCGAGCGAACAACGCGAATTTTTTATCGCGAAAAACCAGATGGTTGTGGCGATTGAGATTAAGCCTGAAGAAGATTTTAAACCGATCTTAAAAATATTAAAGAAAATGGGTCTGACTTCTGCGGCAGTTACTTCTCCCTTAAAGCTTTCTGCCTTTGAGGCTTGCGATCAATGGAGTACTGAGGCGAGATTTTTAAAGTCTGTGAATACTATTTCACATGTCGGTAACGGTTGGCTTGGACACAACACCGACTTTGAAGGTTTTAAAACCTTACTCGGTGACGTTGCGAATAAAAACGTGGCGGTGTGGGGCGGCGGCGGAACTCGGTCGATGATCCAACAGGTTTTACCAGAGGCTCATTTTTATTCGGCTCGAACCGGTGAGCCCCTTGATGGGCAAAAGAAAATCGACAATCCTGATGTCGTCATCTGGGCGGTTCCACGCTCTCGAATGGAAGGGAGTCAGTGGCCTCCCGCTTCTTGGAATCCGAAACTTGTTGTCGATTTAAATTACACAATGGACTCTCCCGGCCGAGAATATAAAGCAGGCCTACAAGTGACTGAGTATTGCAGTGGACTTGAAATGTTTAAGTCACAAGCCGAAGCGCAGAGAGTTTTTTGGAACAAGCAAACTTCGCCGTCGAAGGAGGCCTAATGGCTGCCAATCAGTGGGGGCATATTTTTAGAATTCACTCTTTTGGCGAAAGTCACGGAGCAGGACTCGGAGTTTTAATTGAGGGTTGTCCTGCAGGGCTTAGGTTTGATTCTGAAAGACTTAAAGTTTGGATGAACCGCCGAAGACCCGGTCAAAGCCAGTTCGTCAGTGGTAGAAGCGAGCCAGACCAAGTTGAAGTGCTCTCTGGTATTTTTGAAGGCGTCACGTTGGGGACGCCAATCTGTATGCTGGTTCGAAACCAAGATGCGAAGAGTGAAGACTACGAAAAAATAAGATCTACTGCACGCACGGGCCACGCAGATGATGTTTGGAAGCAAAAGTTTGGAGTCAGTGACCACCGCGGTGGCGGCAGAAGTTCAGGTCGCGAAACAATCTCTAGGGTCATGGCAGGTGCTTTAGCCGAATGCTTGGTCAAAAAATTAGCTCCGCAAGTGAGAGTCATTGGATTTGCAAATCAGATTGGCCCATTTGAATTAGAAGCATCGGAGCTCAAAAACTTTTTGGCTTTAAGCCAAGATTTTGCTGCCGATTCATATTCGGTCCGGTTTCCATCTTCGCGCGTGAATTCGGTTGAGAAACTTCTCGAAGAAGCAAAGGCCGAGGGGAAAAGTTACGGTGGGCAGGCGCAAATTATAATTCAAGGTTTGCCTGCGGGTTTAGGGCAGCCTGTATTTCGAAAATTAAAAGCAGATTTTGCGCAAGCTTCACTGAGCATCGGCGCTTCGATGGCGTTCGAGTTAGGCGATGGCTGGAGCGTCACAGAAAAAGAAGGCAGCGATTTTCATACACAACACAACTCTGAATCCTACGGAGGCATTCGAGGTGGCATCAGCACCGGAGAACCCGTTCAGTTTAAAGTTGCATTCAAACCCACCTCTAGTGTTCTCGATGTAGCAAAGAAAGGCCGACATGATCCGTGTATTGTTCCTCGAGCCGTACCGGTTTTAGAAGCCATGACTTGGTTAGTATTAGCTGACCAACTTCTATGGTCGCGATTGGACCGAGTTTAGCCGATCATTTGCGGATCATTTAGCGGATCGTTCAGCTGATCAGTTAAGAAAAACTTTGAGACGAGCTTACCAGCGGCCTGTGCCCGAAGCGACTCTGCCAGTTATTGAGATTGTATCCATCGTGACTTCTTCCCAGTTGGTCCGGTTGTGAACGACCTTATAATCCACTTCTAATACTCGCATGCTGGGCTGGGCTCTTTGGTTTTGCCTTCCGACAGAAGTGCGTTCTTGCGGGACAGGTTTAGCTTCACGGCGTTTGCCAGAAGAAATGTCGACCACGTTTTCGCGACTCGAGCGTGCAGTCTCTCGGGGACGCTGGGCTTCTTTGCGGTCTGCGTTTCGGCGTTCTTGATTGCGTTCAGAATAGGCTTCAGCTGAGCTGTCGTAGTTATAGCCGCCAATAAAGAGGTAAAGAATAGAGAAGCTCAAGCCCACAATAGACAGGGCCATAAAAAAGATCTGAAACAAGGATAGCTGCAAAATCATTCCTTCCCACCTCCCTCCGTCTATAAAGCAATTAAGAGGCCCCGAGTCCTCAAAACTACGAGCTTTTTAGCAATTTCTCGAAGTCAGTTCGTTGACTGCCGTCTAATTTATTTACGCAGGTTAATTTCAAGTAAATTTCTATTCCCCATGTTTATAGGACCCATAAAACCGAAACGCTGCGTAAGTCGCATTAACTGGTACCACATTGGAGCTGGCTCTTGTTACGATCTAGCCCTTCACTGGGGGGTGAATTAATGTTTAAGGGGATTCTTTTATCTACGGTCTTATTATTTTCAGGCTTAGCTCAGGCGCAGAATTCTGCGGTTCGAGATCTTAACGAAGATTGGATGACAGCAGCAGAGAAAAATTTAGGTTCAGTTGCTTCGCCGATGTTTGTGGGCGCAACAGCCTATTCAGCTTCAAAGCCGTACTTTGATGCCGATTGGGATGACATGGTTGAGGTCAGTGATATGACCACGATTGAAACCGCGTTTTATATGGTTCGCGACATTCGTTTTCTCCAAAACCGAGTTCGCGATGGGTTTTTACGACGCATTACCTGGCTTTATCCAGATGATGGTTGTTACGCGCGTGCAGCTCTTATGAAGGGCGAACTTGATCAGGTTCAAGTTCCAGTTTCGAGAATTTTTATTTTCGGTGACCTTCAAGTGATGAGCGAAAACCACCCAAGCGGTAAAGTGGGTTGGTGGTACCATACAGCTCCTATTATGAAGACAGCAAACGGCGATATCTATGTATTAGATCCCGCGATCGATGCACTTCGTCCACTTCGAGTAGACGAGTGGGTACTTCGTCAAGTTCCTGCATTGGATCTCGCAAGCATCAGCATCTGTGATGGAACTACTTACGGACCAGGCAGTGCTTGTGACGGCGGAGTGGATCCTGCAGGAATGGCAAAGTCTGATATTTCGACAATCTTAGATGCTGAATGGCGCCGTCAAATCCAACTTCAACGTCAGCCTGAAGTTGTCTTGGGCGATATGCCACCATGGTCGATGATTACAGAAGTGGCTGTAGGTTTATAAAGTTAGTCCGAAATCAAATGAGTAAATAAGGCGGCGAAAGTCGCCTTATTTTTTTATCGCTTTATAGATAAAACTCGCGCCGCCCATGAGGGCTTTAAATTCAACGCGGTTAAACTGTTCAGTTGAATAAAGAATCTCAACAAACTTTTCGCCAGACGGAAAGTTAGCCGAAGAGCGATTTAGATATTCGTAGGCTTCTTTTTTGCCGGTCACCAGTTGACCCATCAAAGGCATAACTTTGCTGCAGTAAATATCAAACAGACCTTGCATCCATTTGCTCTGCTGATCGCCTGTCTCAAGGATCATCACGCAACCACCGGACTTTGTAACACGGGCCATTTCATTAAGTGCTTTGTTGGTGTCAGCAACATTACGAATTCCGTAAGCGATCGACACCACATCAAAAGACTCATTCGGGTACCTAAGATCCATGGCATCAGCCCACTGAAAATCTACGTCTAAATTTTTTGCTTTCGCTTTTTTCGGAGCATGGTCGAGCATCTCTTGGCAAAAGTCAGTGCCAGTTACCGTACCTTCAGTTCCGACTGCACGTTTAAACTCAAGTGCGAGATCACCAGTGCCTGTTGCAACATCTAAAACTTTTTGGCCTTTTTGAACATTGCTCCAGCTGACGAGCTGTTTACGCCACAAACGAGCCATCCCAAAAGTCATCAAATCATTGGCTTTGTCATAACCATTCGAAATCGAAGCAAACAGTTTTTGAATTTCAACTGGGTTTGGACTTTGAGTTGTTTGGCTCATTTAAGCACCGCAAGCGGACGATCTAGAGCTTCTAAAACTTTACCAAGCGAACCCATTAGAGTTCCAAACTGTTTAAAGTCTAAAGACTGAAAGCCATCAGAGAAAGCTTCTTTAGGGTTAGGATGGACTTCGATCATAACTCCATCAGCGCCTGCGGCAGCTGAAGCCAAAGCCATTGGAGTGACTAATCTTGAATCGCCGGTTCCGTGTGAAGGATCGGCAATAACAGGATAGTGTGAATGCGCCTTAACGTAAGCCACAGCATTCAGGTCAAAAGTGTTTCGAGTTGCTGTTTCGAAGGTGCGAATTCCGCGCTCGCAAAGAATCACATTTTCGTTTCCGCTTTTAGAAATGTAATCGGCCGCGTAAATCCATTCTTTAATGAGGGCACCAAAGTTGCGTTTGAGTAAAACAGGCTTATCAATCTGGCCAAGTTCTTTAAGAAGAGCGTAATTGTGCATGTTGCGCGCGCCGACCTGAAACGCATCCACCACATTCATGAGATCTGGAATCTGGCGTGGGTCAGTAATTTCAGAGAAAAAAGCCATTCCGGTTTTTTCTCGGACAAACTTTACGATGCGGTAAGCATCCGAGCCGAGACCCTGAAAGCTATCGGGGTGGCTGCGGAGTTTATAAATTCCACCACGCAAGTAGCAGGCGCCAAGTGACTTCACAGTTTGCGCCGTCGTAAGAAATTGTTCTTCGGATTCGATTGAGCAGGGACCCGCAATAACGGTAAAGGCTTTGCCGCCGATTTCTTGGTTTCCTAATTTTACGGGCCGAGTTTGTTGATTCATTTGGTCCTCGAGTTTGAATCTTTTGCAAATAACACATAAGACAGGAGAGGTTGAGAGAATTTACGAGCTAAGATACGAATCCTAGTAAATGCGAAATTTCTCCATGGAGCGACCCAGTTGAACCTGTCAAAATCCATCAGCAGGACTCTACACCTGAATGCAGAAGATGCGAGTTTTTTTCGTCGCGAAGCGGTCTTTTTGATGGATCCCAAGGGTAAGCTTTTAATCGGGCTTGGTCCCTTTCTAGGGAGTAAAACCCCGGGTTTAGAGAGTTTTTATCTTCCTGGCTTTTTTAGAGAGAAACTTGGTCGCCCCAGCGCTCACTTATACCCTTCGAAAGTTCTTAAACTTTCATTAACTGACCTTGAATTACCCGCACTCCAGCGGATTCCCAAGCCCCAGTGGGAAGCGCCCAAATACGAAACATTTCAGAGCCAAGTCCAAGGGGCGCAGAAGCTATTTGAAAAAACCGAGCTAAAAAAGGTTTTGCCAGTGGTTCGCTGGAAGACATCGTGGAGACCGAGCCCTGAAGAAAGAGAACATTTAATCGAAAATCTTTTGAGCTTCGCAAAATCTCAGTTAGGGGTCGGCGCGGGCTATACGTATGGTTACTGGAAGGGAGACGAGGGGTTCTTAGGTAGAACGCCTGAGGTTTTGTTTTCGGTTCAAAATGACTCTCTAAAAACCATGGCACTTGCAGGGACGGCTTGGCCCGGAAAAGGTCGCGATCTCTTAAGCGATCCAAAAGAGCGGGCCGAGCATCAGTGGGTCGTTAAAGAAATTCTAGAAAAACTTGAGAGCTTCGGTGATTTTGAAGCCGCCCCGTTAGAGGTTCTACCCGCCGGAGCGATTGAGCATTTGTACACTCCCATTCAAGGTAAACTTAAGACTGAGCCAAAGCTTGAGGATTTGGCTGAGCGTTTACATCCCACTCCAGCTTTAGGAGGTTACCCTCAGGCTTTGGCACTTTCTTGGTTACGAGAACAGCCTGAAGCTGAATGGCGAGGCGACTTTGGCGGGCCACTAGCATTAGACCGGACACTTGACCGAGGACTTCAGGGTTCTCGTGACTTCGACTGTGTGGTACTGATTCGGGGTCTATTCTGGAATGCGGTTGAGAGTTTTATTCCGTGTGGATGTGGAATTGTTGAGGCCTCAGTTACTGAGCGAGAGTGGATCGAACTTTCGAAGAAAAAAGAGAGCGTTTTAAAAATGTTAGGCTTAAGCGATGAACATTAATTTTGCCAAACAGAGTCTTGAGTGGCTAAAGGCTCTTGGCGTAGAAGAGGTCTTGCTATGTGCGGGCGCCCGAAATGCATCCTTAGTTTACGCTCTTGATTCATTTGATTTTAAACTTCATAGCTTTTTTGAAGAACGTTCTGCTGGCTTTTTTGCACTCGGAAAAATTGCAGCTCACAGTAAACCTGTCGCGGTGATCACCACATCGGGAACCGCCGTGGCCGAACTTTTACCGGCTGTAATTGAAGCTTACTACCAATGTAGGCCCTTGATTTTAGTGACAGCGGATCGGCCTAAGTCTTACCGGGGGAGTGGCGCTCCGCAAACAATCGACCAAGCGGGTCTT
>CAZDFM010000082.1:0-8360 GCA_964504465.1 uncultured Pseudobdellovibrionaceae bacterium
GAAGAGAGATCTTGCACTGTAGATTTTAAGAAGGAATATGAAAACAGAGGCACAGCCTGGGTAAAGCCAGAAAAGATTTTCTTGGGCGAATTTCGCAATACTGATCTCGGCCTTGTGAGAAGACCCAAAGGAGAGTTAGTAACGACCATCGGTAAGAAATTCTTTGTGCTTGGGGATTTCTTATCCAGTCCTGACGGTGACTATTTGAAAAGATATTTGGAACTAGAGAGCTGGGCAGCTAAAAACAAAATTAAATTCAAA
Source organism: uncultured Pseudobdellovibrionaceae bacterium (assembly GCA_964504465.1). Taxonomy (GTDB): domain Bacteria; phylum Bdellovibrionota; class Bdellovibrionia; order Bdellovibrionales; family UBA1609; genus CAZDFM01. The sequence continues at coordinate 262 of CAZDFM010000082.1, forward strand.
ACTCATCGAATTAAGGATGATCCATTCTACAGAGACTATGGCATGTAGCGTTTCAATCCCCCAAAAGCGCGAATAATATTAATTCATTTCAAAACTAAAAACTTTATGCTCTCATTTCTTTTTGTATCCCAAGGACTGTAGGAGGGGAAAGTTGAAGCTTAGTCGAACCACCATACTGATAACAATTGGCTATATGATCTTCTTAGCCGCGTTCGAAACTGGTTCAACTGATATCCGCCGCTCAGTCATAAAAGTCGCAATGTCGACAATCGTCTTTTTAATTGTTTACCTTTTGGCCGGGAAGCTGTTTCGCAAGTTCGGTTTTATAAAAGAAGAAATCTCTCCTATTCAGACTGCCTCGGTCGAGTTAAACCTCAACTGGGACTCAGCATTTGATAAGTGCGTAAATTCATTGATTCGCTTTGGGGCAAAGATTGAATCCGACAGTAAAGCTCGTCCTGAGATCAAAGCGACCACTAAGGTAAATTGGCGGAGTTGGGGAGAGCAAATCACCTTACGTCTCGTCGAAGTTGCAGATCACAAAGTGCGAATTGATATATCAAGCACTCCAAGGTTTGAGGCAACGGTTTATGACGGCGGCAAAGGGCGACGAAACGTTGAAGAGATCGTTGGGTATTTGAGACAAAGTCATTAGCCTAAAAGAAATACGTCATGTTGTGTTCCGGCATAAGGACCTGATCTTGCCTGATAAGTCCCGCTAATAGGTCTTATTCGACTGCTTAGCTGGCACGGCAGTAGCAATCCTCATAATTTTCCTCAATCTTAAGTAATTGAAACCACATATATTAACGAAAGTTACAGAATTTTGTAACTTTTTAAATGCGAGATTCCGATAAAGGATATATACTGAATATGTCGAAACCAAATTCAAGCCGAGGAGTTGTCGAAAAGCTAACTCTCAAAAAGAGTTTGAGCTTAAACTCGCTAGTTATTACCGAGGCTGTTATTGAAATAGATCATATTAATTATGGTCTTAATAAGAGTACGAAGCGATTGAACAAAAAAGCCAGATCTAACTTTACTCTGGCCCAAGTAGAGCATTTTTTGATGATGTTACAAGGAGAATATATTCTCCCGCGAAGGCACCGGGGAATGATATCAGAATTTGAAGTAAGAGTAGACTGTCCGGTGCCCGGAAGGTTTTTCGGGAAAGAGTTTATTTTAATATTCAATTTGGATCATAGAAAGCCGGATGAGATCCACACCATAACAATTTATCCTGGGTGGTAAAATGAGTGTAACAAACGAAAAATTAATTAAAAGAATTGAAAAGGCAAAAAAAGATAAAAAGCAGCTTACTCATATAACTGACAAATCAAAACTCTCTCATGAAGACAAAATGAAGATGGCGCTTTGCCGTCATTTCGTTCAGTTTGCGATTTCGAAAAAGCTCAAGCTTGTTGAAATATCGAAAATGACAGGAATTCCGGTTACACGATTGTCCGAGATCACGAACTATAAGATTACGAAATTTACGGTTGATAAACTGATCCATGAGCTAACGAAACTTGCGGAGCATGACCCAGCACTCAAAGAGTACTTGCTGTTCTTAACTCAAGCTGCAGAAGTGCCAACCTTAAAGATCAGTGCCACTAGAAAGCTGGCTCGAGAACTCAAAGAAGCCTCGCTAGCGCAATGACCGGTAGCTATTCTTGTTCGCTCTCGCATACCTATATAACTTCTAAACAAATGTAGGTTTCTGACAGCTCAAAATAATGAAGAGCGGGTTTGAGAGGCTTCCCAGTTGCATTAAGTTGCGTGGGGGTGGCCGTGAAAAAGTATTATGTGTATCTTTTTGGGACAGTCCTAATCCTTGCCTTCCAAAACTGTGGGGGAGGCTTTCAAAGCGAACATGAACAGCTTGCTAGTGTTCAAGAAGGTGATTCGCGCGGACCGGAGTCTCAAGAATCTTCGGCCTTAGCTACGGCAGTTCCTGCTCAAAACGGAGTCGCAGTTGAAACTGTGCCTCGGCCGGTTTTGAATGCTCCACCGACACAAGTGCCTTTGCCTACTGTCAGGGTAGATGAGCCAGTTTCTCCTCCCGTTGTTAATCCGCCAACAGTAGTAGTCCCAAACATTCCTTTAGTTAAAACCTGGGTGGTGAGAGCCGATCAAAGTAATGTGACTTTGATCGGTGGTGGGCGCGATCTCAGTTTAGATGCGACTGAACTTAAAAATAAAGGTGTCGCAGTTTTTAGTCAGAATAAATATTTAAACATTAAAGCGGGTGCAGCACCCACTGAGACCCTTTCAATAATGAACGGTTTTGAAATCGCCAAGTCCGATCTTTCTAAAGCTACTTCGCTTGGGTTTACTTCTTTGAAAGCTCAATTGCCTGCGGTCAGCTGTGCCGGTAAAGAAGCGGTGATGATTTTTGGCCAATCCAATGCCGCGAACTCGGCGACGTCAGCCGAGACCCAAGTTCTCCCGCGCGTTTTTATGTTTTATAATGGTTATTGTTATCCGGCGCGCGATCCGCTTTTAGGAGGGACCATTCACACAGTCGGTGCAGGTGGGTCGGTCGGGATGAAGTTTGCAAAACTTTATCGTGCGAAATATCCCACAAAAGATTTAGTGCTTTTAACGATCGGCTATGGCGGAAGCAGTATTGCAGACTGGAACACTTCGCTTTTAAGTCGACTGACTACGGCTTTGGCTTTGGCAAAATCAGCGAAGCTTAATATTTCCAAAATCTTTTGGCACCAAGGTGAAACCGACACAATCAATAATACTTCAGAGCAGGCGTATTACGATCATTTTATAAATCTTAAATCCAAAATTAGAGCCTCAGGTGCCACGGCAACGATCTACATGGCCGTTGCAAGTGCAATGTCTTTTAGGCCTTACTGGGTGTCGAGCAAAGTTCAGAATGCTCAATACCGTTTAATTGAGGGCGAGCACGATATCGAACTCGCTGCCGAGAGTGATATTTTAGGAACCGAGTTTAGAAGTGCACAAGATGGTTTGCATCTTAATGTAAACGGTACGACAGAACTCGCACGGCAGTTTTTTGAGAATGCCTTTGTGAAAGTGGCCGCCACAAACGAAACCATGGTTTCATCTTATTACCGTACCTTTTTAAATCGTACTCCAAGCGTCTCTGAAGTTAATTATTGGGTCGCAAAACTTCGAGCCGGCCAAAACTTAGCTCAAGTGCGTTTAGGGATTCGTGACAGTGACGAGGGCTTTGCTCGCGAGATGTATCGCTCTTACACCAACCGCTTAGCGAGCCAAACTGAACTTAACTATTGGATGAGCGAGGCTCAAATAAATGGCCGCGTGGCCGCAGATCAAAGCTTTAAAGCTGCAGTTGTAGAGATAAACAATAATGGAAGCTACGATGCCTCTCAATATGACTTGGTAGAACTTAATTCTGTATTTAACGTCTTAGGCCTCAAACGTGTTCTTCAGCCCCGGCTATCTTACTGGCGCTTTGATCAAGCGAATGGTGTATGGGTTAGAAGGTAGTCTCTCGTTGGAGTGCTAAATAAACACTTCCGGCGAGACCTTGAAACGTTTCGCGAGCGCTTTGATTTGCCTCAAATTTAGCTCGCGTTCGCCCTTTAGTATTTTGGAGACCACCGGCTGGCCGCCAAGTTCTTTTGCAAGGTCTGTTTGTGTAAGACCTTGTAGCTCCATTAAGTAGGCGAGCATTTCCGCGCCCGTTACGGGGCCGTTTTCGAATTGACCACGTTCATACTCTCTAATCAGCTGATTTAAGGTGGTAAGGTACATATCAGCACCTTCGTCTTTTAATTTCTCCTCGTTAATGTAGGAGATGATTTTTTCTAAAACCTTTAAACTGAGCTGGTAGTGACTTTTTGCTCTAATTGGTAAAAGAGGAAACAGTTTTACAAGCTGAAGATAAGTGTCATTGGACTTCTGACCAGAATTCTTCACGTCCTTTTTAAGGGCCTCGAGCAATTTCTTCACTGAGGTCATAATTTATTCCTTTCATTTGCCCTGTCTGCATGAGTCAAAAAATGAGGGACACTACGAGTCTTTGTATACCAAACGAAGAAAATATAGCAAATTGCTATATTTTCTTCGTTTGATCTTTCCATGAAGATTTGCTGCTTACTGACACGAGGTTAGCTTCGCTGCCTATGAGTTCGCCGCAATTCACTGCCGCATCGGCAACTGAGTGCGTTAAATAGAATTTGTTTTAAATTCCGTTTGACAGGATTTTCGGCTCAACAATTACTCGTGACTTCACTTTCTGGCTTTCCCTCTGGAGCGACATTATTTGGGATTAAAAGCCCAATAGACATGCGGAGATTTAATTTTCGCGAAGCTTTGTGGATTCAAAATTTAAACTTTATCGTGACGGTATAATCGCGAAGAAATTGATTTAAAAAACCTGTGATATGTTTCTGACAGTTTAATTGCCACTTCGGTAAGTTTTAAGCTTAGGAGGCCCAATGACAAATCATGAGATTGAACGAAAGCTTTCAGTACTGGTTCGCGAAGAGCGAAGAATTACCAATGAGATATTGGAACTACTTTGTTTGGCGATGGACCGGCGGACTTATTTAGAGCTTGGGTTTTCGAGTATGTTTGATTGGCTTGTGAAGGGGTTTGGCTATTCGGGGTCTGCGGCTTATCGGCGCATTGAAGCGGCTCGTATTCTTAAGGCTGTGCCCGAGACTTCTGAAAAACTCGAAAATGGGAGTGTGAATCTTTCGACCTTGGCAAAAGCTCAAACAGTGATTCGCCAGCAAGAGAAAATATCTGGCAAACACCTGTCTGCTCACGCTAAGAGTGAGGTCATTCGTTCGATTGAAAATAAGACGGCAATTGAGACGGAGCAGACCTTAATTTCGATTTTTCCGGATGTTGCGTCAGAAATTAAACAAGAGCGTCACACTGTCATTAATGACAAAGAGATTCGCCATCAAATGAATCTTTCAAACGAAGCGACTCGTAACTTGCTGAGAGCTAAAGAAGTGCTTTCGCATAAATTTCCGAATGCTTCTGACGCTGAGATCGTGACCTATGCTTTAGAGTTTCTATTAGAGAAAATTGATCCTCTTCGTCGGCCGCGGAAAGAATCTAAGCCTGAACCTATACCTAAAGCTATGACTGAGATTAAGGATGAGGTTAAGGATGCAATTAAGGCTAAAGTTACTGCCGCATCGGAAGTAAAACCAAGTGGCAAAACGATCAGGGCTCACATCGTCAAAGAGGCTCATGGTAAATGCACCTATCATGATCCACTTTCGGGGAGGCGTTGCGAGAGCAGTTATCAGGTGCAATTAGATCATATTATTCCTAAAGCTCTCGGGGGAAGTGACGACCCGGATAATCTGCGGCTCCTTTGCCGGCAACACAACCTTTTGATGGCTGAAAAGATTTTCGGAAAACCGCTTATGAATCGGTATCGAAATTCGTATACGCCGTAACTTGAGAGACAAGTTCTATCTTACTTAAACAAATGCAAGTTGGCCTTTGCTGATTAGAATGCCCATGAGTTAACTAAAACGTGTTCTTCAGCCTCGCCCGTCTTACGGGCGCTCTGATCAAACCAATGGTGTATGGATTAGAAGGTAATACTCTTTGGGGATATTAGCAGAAAGTTATATCGCCCTTGAGCTTAAGAGGTCCAGTTTCCTGGACCAGCTAAATCCGCTGTTTTGCGAGCTAGTTGCGAATCCATAAAAAATCGACGTTTAAAGTACAACTTTCTAATTTTTTCTTCGGTGAAGTTAAGATCACGTTTATTCTGTATGGGTGTTAACGACCGTAATTTTGCCTTTTGGTATTCTGTTTTTGTCACTCACCGTTCAAGCTGCTGACTCTTACTCTGTTGCTGCAGGCGCGACGGTTAACATTACTGAACATACCGTCTGTTCAGCCGTCACCAATGGTGGGGCGCGGTCGATTATGGTACCGACTAAAGTCTCGGGTGAGTGGAGCAGCTTTCGTACGAATCCGCCGCCAAGTGTGACTCTTGGCAGTTGTGTGGCACTCACTCCGGTTGAAGTAGTTCTCACCTCGAGTGGCACTTGGAATGTGCCCGCAAATTTTAATAACACTACAAACACAGTTGAGTGTATCGGCGCGGGCGGTTCGGGTACTGCACAAGATGCAGGCGGCGGTGGCGGTGGCGGCGGCGGTGCGTATTCACGAAAAAAAGTGACGCTGACTTTAAGTGGCACGGTTAGCTATCAAATCGGAGTGGGAGCGCTCGGCGCTGCCGGAACAGATTCTTGGTTTGTGAATTCGGCAACCCTACTCGCCAAAGGTGGGGGTTACAATTTAGGCGCTGCGGGCGCGAGCGGTGGGACAGCTGCCGCAAGTATCGGTGATACGAAAGCTTCTGGCGGTACTGGTGGAAGTTATACCTCTGCTGGTGGCGGCGGTGGAGGTGGTGCCGGTGGACCAAACGGTAACGGTGCTAATGGTGGAATGGGCGCGACTCCCGGTGGTGGTGGTGGCGGTAACGGCGGCGGAACTGCAGGCGCAAATCCTCCAAATACCACAACGGGCGGAAACGGCGGTAACAATTCTTCAGGAACCGGAGGCGGAACCGGTGCGGACACAACTGCAACCGCAGGTACAAACGGCGGCGGCGGTGGTGGTGGAAGAAACGGCAACGGCGCCGCAGGTGGAAACGGAATCGATTTGACTGCAACTGTCGGTGGCGGCGGTGGTGGTGGCGGCGGCCGAAGTGCGGGTGCCGGTGATGGAGGTCTTTACGGAGCAGGCGGAGGCGGAACTCGCTTCGGTACTGCAGGGGGACGCGGTGCAAATGGAGTTTGCGTAATTAAATACACTCCCACCTTTTAACATTTCAGATAACGCCTGAAGTCTCTCGGGAGCGATCGTCGATTATAAAACCATTTATTCTTTTCCATCCTGCTGACTTCAGAGTAATCTTAAGTGCTTAATTTCAATCCCAGCGATGGAGAGAATAATCATGATCTTTTCTGGAAAGACCATTCAGTGCCAAGTCGATAAAGACGGATTTGCACAGTTAAAGTTTAATAACGAACTAACCGGCACAAACGTGTTTAATGCTGCGACCCTCGCAGATTTAGAGGCTTGTCTAAAAGCGATTCAAGGCGATAAGTCGATTAAGGGTTTAGTGATGTCGTCGGGCCTCGACAACTTTATTTTTGGCGCAGATGTCACCGAGTTTACCACTCACTTTAAGCGCCCGGTTGAAGAGCTTACTCAGTGGCTTTCTGGCATTAACCAGATTTTTAATGCTTACGAGGATCTACCTTATCCAACGGTTTGCGCGATCAATGGATTTTCGCTCGGTGGTGGGTTTGAGATCGCCTTAACTACAGATTTTAGAGTTGTCTCTGAGAATGCTCGAATTGGACTTCCTGAAACGCAACTTGGAATTATGCCCGGCTGGGGAGGGAGTGTTCGCCTTTCTCGTATTTCTGGAGCAGATCACGCGATCGAATGGATCACGTCTGGTAAACAGTATAAACCACAAGATGGTTTAAAAATTGGGGTCGTTGATGCGGTCGTTAAAAATGACAACTTGCTTGCGGCTGCAACTAAGCTTTTAAAACGTGCAGTTTCAGGCGAGATCGACTGGAAGGCTAAGCGGGAGCAAAAGAAGGCGCCTCTTCATTTAAACCAAGTCGAAAGCATGATGGCTTTTGAAACCGCAAAAGGTTTTGTGGCCGGTGTTGCAGGGCCTAACTACCCAGCACCTGTTACCGCAGTTGTGACTATGCAAAAGGGTGCGACTCTCGGGCGCGACGAGGCTTTAAAAATCGAAACTCAAAGTTTTGTGAAGCTCACAAAAACTCCTGCGGCTGAATCACTAGTGACGGTGTTTTTAGGTGATCAGTTTTTAAAGAAGACTTCTAAAAAAATCACCAAAGGTTCTGAAAAAGTTAAACACGCAGCCGTCATCGGTGCGGGGATTATGGGAGGCGGAGTCGCTTACCAGTCAGCTTCTAAAGGAACCCCCATCATCATGAAGGACATTCGCCCCGAGGCTTTAGCGCTCGGAATGGGTGAGGCGACAAAGCTTTTAACCAAACAGGTTGAAAGAGGCGCTTTAAACAACCAGCAAATGGCGCAAACTATTGGCTCGATTACTCCCACACTTA
>CAZDFM010000083.1:0-8341 GCA_964504465.1 uncultured Pseudobdellovibrionaceae bacterium
TGATGCAAAAAAATATTCGAGCTTGTTGGCGCTTTCAGTTCCTGACATGCGAGGGAGCGCTGTCATAAGGAACCCCACTATAAAACTCCAAAGAAAGCCTCCAACTATTAACTTAGAATGAATCAAAAGTGCTGGAGTCGTAAACCAGCCAAGGTTCATCACAAACCAAACTCCTACGGCGAGTATGGCGTTGAAAGTTCCAAGCGGAAAAAATATTTGATAAGGTGCAATTTTCTTCATGTTCTATGTTCCTGTTCTTCTGGCCGAGGTCTAGTGCCAGTTGACAACACCAATCGGATAACCGATTTACAATACAACACCTCTGCGAGAATGCAAACGCACCGCAGCTTCGCCGCAAAAGGGAGAGATATGACTGACCCGAATCAGAAGAAGCAGCAGAATTACAAGCCATCGCGAGTCAGTTCTAAGAATTACAGAATATGCGACTTAAGGACGAAGATTTTCACGTATTTGATGGGGAACAGACTTAATTCGCGGGGTGGTTTCAGTAGATAACCTCCACTCGTGCTCATCTATTAATCTCGAGCCACGTTTTGACCTCAGATAACTCCAGGCCCAAGTGAACATCACGGCTAAGCGGTTTTTAAAACCTATCAAATAAAAAACATGAATAAACAACCAGGCAAGCCAAGCCAGGTGGCCTGTCATCTTGAGTTTTCCGGATTGCATGACGGCTTTATTTCGTCCAATGGTGGCGATCTGCCCTTTATCAAAATACTTAAACGGCTTTCGAGCTTCATTACGAATTGAGGACACTATGACCTTGGCCACGTGTTGCCCTTGTTGGATTGCCGCGGGAGCAAGTCCTGGAACAAACTTTCCTGGAGAAATTTCTAAGGCTGCCATGTCGCCAATGACAAATGCATTAGGATGACCGGGTATCGAGAGGTCTTGGTTTACTTTAATTCTTCCCGCACGATCTAGGGTGACCTCTGGTTCAATCGCAAGCTTTGCCGCCTGTACTCCCGCTGCCCACACCACGGTCCGAGACGGAATAAACTCGCCTCCAATTTTTACGCCGGTTTCGTCGATATGTTCGACTCTTGCACCAAGTTTAACTTCTACACCAAGGTCAGTTAAATCTTTACGAGCTTTTTCAGAGAGGTCTTCACTAAAAGGTGTTAAGAGCCGGGGTCCTGCTTCGGCAAGAAAGATTTTTGCTCTGGCCGGATCAATGCGTTTAAAATCATTAATTAATACGGTTCTGCTAATATCCGCAATTGCACCGGCGACCTCCACTCCTGTCGGTCCACCGCCTACTACTACAAAGTTAAGTAATGCTTGTTGCGTTTCAATGTTGAGCTCATTCTCCGCCCGTTCAAAGGCAAGAAGAATTCGTCTCCTGATTTCGGCGGCTTGTTCTAAGGTTTTAAGCCCGGGCGCAAACTCTTCCCACTCGGGATGACCAAAATAGCTATGCTGAGCACCACAAGCGAGAACCAGAAAATCAAATTCAACTTCTAGCTCTCCTTCATGACTTTGAACCCGTACGAACTTTTGCCGAAGATCGACGCCTAAGACCTTGTCGAGATGCACATGAACATTTTTGGCCTTTGCAAATTGGGTCCGTATGGGAACCGCAATATCCCCAGAATTTAAGCCCGCCGTTGCAACTTGGTATAGCAAGGGCTGAAACAGGTGATAATTTCGCTGGTCGACTAAAAACACGACCACGTCATCTGAACGAGAAAGTGCTTTGGCCGCGTTTAAGCCAGCAAAGCCACTTCCTACAACGACGACAATTTTTTTACCTTGATCTGCAGCGGGGTGACGAAGTTTCATCGGCATACAAAATCACTAAGCCACGCTGAGAACAACCTTAATGCTTGAAGTGATTAAAATTAAACATTTTCTTCCCAATTTCATGTGCAGTTTTCATTGCATTACACGGTACTACATTGCTGGAGACGCATAGGAATTATAAAATACGATTTATGAAAGGTCGCCATGTCTGAGTCTAGGGACCAGAGTAACTTTAATGAAACAGGCCCGACTTCTCACTCTGAGAATCGAGTAGTGGGCTACCTGCGCGAACACAAAGATAGGATCGTAAAAACCTGGGAAGAACGAACCCGAACAGAGATTGAGTCCGCTCAGGGGCTTCCGTCCCAATCGCTCATAGATTCAATTCCAAAATTTCTCGACGATCTCATTGAAAGGCTATCCTCCGTACCTAAAAAGTCGAACCCTGCACACGGGACTCTAGAAGCCACTCGTGAACATGTAAATGAGCGGCTGCAAGTCTACGATTTGAGCCAACTGATTCACGAATACCAGATCTTACGACAAGTCATTTTCGATGTCCTGCGCGAGAAAGGCCCAATCGAAGCTCGAGATCAAGACACAATTTTAGATGCAATTACCTTAGCCGTTCACCACTCAACTGTAGAATTTATGAGAGCGCGCCAAGCGCAAGAGCAAGATTACGAAACCCGTCTTCAGCAAAGCCAAGAGGGATTTCGTATTGTTGTAGAAGGGATTAAAGATCACGCCATAATCCGATTTGACAAAGATGGAGTGATCGAAGATTGGAACCCAGGAGCCGAAAACATCACCGGCTGGAGGCGAAATGAGGTTGTCGGAAAAAAGGGCTCCATCCTCTTTATCCCAGAAGAACTTGCTACGGGCGAAGATGTTAAAGAAATGCTCATCGCTAAAGAGCGAGGCCGCGCCGAAGACAACCGTTGGCATCTTAAAAAAGATGGTTCAAGATTTTTTGCTTCAGGCTTTATGAATCCGCTTCGAGATCAAGACGGAACACTCACAGGCTACGTCAAAGTGTTTCGCGATTTTACTGAAAAACGCCATGAGGACGCAGAACTCCAAGAAAAGTCCGAAAGAGCCATTTCCTCTCGCGAAGAGATGTACCAACTTATCATGCAGGCACCAGTGCCTATGGTTCTGATGTCTGGTCCTGAACATCTCTTTATTCTTGCCAATCCACCCTACGAAAAAATGGTCGGCCGAAATGTGACTGGCAAAACAGTTTTAGAAGCTTTTAACCAAGACGAGGTCGGAAATTTTGTTCCGTTGCTTGATGGTGTGTATCGAACCGGTGAACCCTATATCGGAACTGAACTCCCCATTGTTATTCCCAATGAGAATGGCGAAAAAGAAACCTGGTACATGAATTTTGGCTATCATCCGTTTAGATCTGCCTCTGGCGAAATAAAAGGCATTTTCGCGGTAGTCCAAGATGTAACCGAACAAGTCGTTGCGCGACAAAGGGTCGAAAAAAGTGAAGCGCATTTCAAACAGCTCGCAAACGCACTTCCTCTTATCGTCTGGACTGCAAACCCAGACGGCCTCGTCGATTGGTACAACGACTGGTGGTATGACTACTTAGGCCAGCCTCGAGGTACAACTTGGGATGACCCTCAGTTAAGCCCGATGCATCCCGACGACGTCGCTCGTACCAATGTGCTTTGGCCTGAAGCGCTCAGCGCGGGTCGCCCCTTTTTCATAGAGCAAAGATTTCGACGCGGATCAGATGGCGAGTACCGTTGGCATTTGGTGCGTGGAGTTCCGGTACGAAACGAAAAGGGCGAGATCGTAAAATATGTGGGCGGAAACACCGACATTCATGATCAGAAAATGCTCAGCGAACAGCTTGCAAATGCCTTACGTGATATTGAAGAACGAGAGAAAAACTTTAGAGCCATCTTTGACCAAGCGGCCTCAGGCATTGCACGAGTCGAAATAAACGGCCGCTGGGATATGGTCAACGACCGTCTCTGCGAAATTTTTGAATACCCTCAAGATGAACTCACAACGAAAACCTTCCAAGAGATGACTCACCCAGATGACCTCGATCTTGAACTGTTGAGAATCGAACAGATGAAGGCTGGCGAGTATGAGAGCTTTTCTATGGAGAAGCGCTATCGAAGAAAAACCGGCAGCTATGTTTGGGTAAATTTAACGAAGTCCCTTGTTCGTGACGAGAAAGGCAACCCCAACAACTTTATCGTCGTCATCGAAGACATCACGACACGTAAACAACTTGAAGAAGATCTACAAAATGCCAAAGAGTCTGCAGACTCGGCCAATCAGCTTAAGACTACTTTTTTGGCCAACATGAGCCACGAAATCCGAACGCCCATTGGAGTCATCCAAGGCTTTGCGGATCTTTTGGCCGATCAAGATTTAGATCGCGAACAACAAAAATGGGTCTCTACAATTAGGCGAAACACTCGGCAGCTCACAAGTTTGATTGGCGAGATTTTAGATCTTTCAAAAGTCGAAGCCGATAAACTTGAAATTGAGAAGGTTTCTGTGCGGCTGAGTATACTCGCCGAAGACCTTCGCACCAGTATGGGTTTTAAAGCCGAAGAAAAAGGCCTCGCGTTTTCTGTAGATATAGATCCAAATTTACCAAAATTTATCGTCAGTGATCCAACTCGTCTCAGACAAATTCTTGTAAACTTGGTCGGAAACGCGATTAAATTTACAGAGACCGGATACGTAAAAGTCTCTTTCTGCTCTGATGATTCAAACCAAAAAAATCTGCTCGTCCGTGTGACCGATACGGGGATCGGTCTCTCCGAAAATCAAAAACGAAAAATTTTTGATCCTTTCGTTCAAGCAGATAACTCCATGACAAGACGTTTTGGCGGGACAGGGCTTGGTCTTTCTATTTCAAGAAAATTAGCCACTGCTCTTGAAGGAAGTCTGCAGCTTACAAAGAGCGAACTTGGCTCTGGCTCAACATTTGAACTCAAAATCTGTTGTTTAGGCGGTCACACTCCCGCCCAAAAAGGTGTCGGAAAGCAGACTGATGCTGAATCGGTTGATTTTAGTGGGCGGCGCGTTTTACTCGTAGAAGATTCTCCTGATAATCGAGTGCTCATTAAGCTGATGCTCATGGGAACGCAGGCCGAGGTCGTATGCGAATCCAACGGCAAACTCGGTGTCGATCGGGCGACTCAAGAAGACTTTGATATTATCTTGATGGACATTCAAATGCCCGAGATGGACGGCTACCAAGCCATTGAGATCTTGCGCAGTCAAGGCTACACAAAACCCATCGTCGCTTTAACCGCTCACGCCTTAAAAGAAGAGCGGGAGCGTGCGATGAAGCTGGGCTTTAATGAGTATGTCACTAAGCCTATTTTGAAAGGCTCCTTGCTTAAAGCGATTCAAAACTGCTTCCAATAGGCCCCCCGATTGCTTTATAAAAGCTTGATGTCTAAACCTCGGCGCCAGTTGCAAACTATCGTAGCCCGACTCTTTATTTTGTCGATTCTTTCGACAGGGCCCGCATTATTTGCAGAAAAGGCCCCTGAAACAGCTTTACCAAAGACTTTTTGTCAGGGCTTACTGAACGCTGGGTCAACTCCGGGCGCAACCAATCCGCTGTTGGGTTTAAGAGAGATTCAAGAATGGCTTAAAGCAGGACATCCCGGTTCTGCAAAGTTGCCGCTTTTTTATAAAAATCATGCCTATCAAACTTTAGAGTTCGAAGATGATTTGTTAAAGCCTCGGAACGAAACTTTCAGAAATCGCAGCGTTCGAGGGGTTTTAGATCGCCTCGCTCAACTCGAAGAAGACACCACTCGGCTCAGAAGTAATGAAACCTTTATGGCCCGCGAGTTCAGAGGACAAGAGCTCGTTTCAAAAGCTCTTGAGCCTATGCTACGTGAACTTAAAAACGGACAACCCGAGCTCGACAGAGCCCTGAACAATGCCTATATGGTCTGGACCGCAGGTGCCTCGATTGCAATTGCGGCTTCGTCGAATGTGTTTATGGATCCTCTTTATCAACTCAATTCCGTGCGGTTAAAAAATCAGATGGATGATATGTCGCTGGTACTAGAAGCCCAAGACAGCGAAGTTACTCTCCTCTCGATCGTGAGTGGCCAGTTAGAAGCAAAACCAAACTTAGATCAGATTGATGAACAAAGTCTTACTCAAAATTATCCACATATTTTTTATGACAGCATCTTTTACGTCGATCCGCATACGCGTGAACCGGTTTGGCTGATCTACTACCGTGCCTTTAAAAATAGACCTGAGCCACCCAAACCCTCGGGCCGTAAAAAGCGTGAAGCTTCACCTCTTTGGCAGGGTGTATGGGAGCCGCAACTGCAACCTGTCCCTATTCCCGTCCCCGTGGATCGACCTCGACGCTAAGGCGTTTACGCTACCTAACAATAACAGGCCTTCACGGCCCGTCATTGCCGAATGTTAAAGTGATCTGCATAACTTCCTCAAGATTTCTAAGTGCGCCAAGCCTAAACTTTATACTGGTTTAGTATTTTCAATTGATTGGAGAAGTATATGGCAACCCCTTGGCGAGATAGATACAGAAGCGAACACAATCCACGCAATGACTTCGGAGGCCGACAAGGTCGCATGCAGAACAATGACCCCGACGACCAACATCCAAAGTTTGTGCGCGCCGAATCCTTCGACGAAAACGACATCAACACCGAGAGTGGTTGGGGAATCATGCGGCGAGAAGATGATCTCCTCATCTCAAACAATCAATACTCTCAAGGTGCTTTTACCGAAAGATCAGAAGCCGGGATCGAAACCCAACGCGATTTTTCTGGTAAAGGTCCTAAAGGTTGGTCACGTCCTGACGAATGGCTTAAGGACGAAGTCTGTGAAGCTCTCACCCTCGATCCTCGAATTGATGCGAGCGAAATCGAAGTGAGCGTTCAAAATGCAATTGTAACTTTAAAGGGTTCTGTATCGGACCGCAGAACTAAGCGCTACGCAGAAGGTTGCGCTGAACAGGTACGCGGGATTGTCGACGTAAGAAATGAGCTGAGTATAGAAGAGGCGCGCTAACGCCTCTTTCATTTTTTTGACGTTTTTATTTTGGAACGCAAATATCGCGAACCCAAATCCATGCCGCTGTTTGGACCCATGAAGCACTTAATTCTGGGTCTAAAATTTGGCGGGCATATCCAGTGTAACAGCTTACACCTGTGAATGCGTCCGAGGTGGCGCTGTCGCAGTTGCTTGATAAAGCGCTGCAAAAATGAGCATCGTCTGCTTCGTAACAAGACACTGAACCTGGCTGAACGTTACAGCCTTGAAGAATCAATTCGTCATTTGTTCTGGTCACGCATTCGGCAATAGAGTCCGCCGTACAACGAAAACGAATTTCGTTTGAAGCTAAACTAAATACGGGTGTAAGCATAACCGCAGCAAGTATCAATCGGCCTAAAGTTTTCATATTTCACCTCTTCCAGAACCACCCTTCCCATAAATTTGTACATAAGCCAACCTCCCCGCCCGACTTAAGCAAATTCTCCAAATTCAAAATTGAGTTCTGATAACTTTTTGAGGACCAGGGTTACAGATCGCAAAAGCGGACCCTTCGGAGCGCTCTGGTAGATCAATGCTTCTAACCCATGGAGTTGGTCTCTTCGCGATTGCAGGCTTAAGTGTTGTTTATTTCTTTATTGTTCCCGCCCTATGCCTTGGAGTTGCGGGACTCTTAAGTGTTTGGGTCTGGAAACAAAGTCGTTAAACTTCGCAGTGGGATAGGGTGAATCTCTGTGTCGATCCACCCTCCAACCTGATTACCTGCCGATTGCAGGTTCAATAGAAGAGTCATTTTCCCATTGGCGCTGGAAGAAAACCGGTTCCTGCTCTTGATATTCAACTTGCGCCTGTTTTCGATACGAGTCCAATCTCTCAGCTAACTGCGGACTATAACTTGGGTTCAATTTAAAGAAGGGGTTAGACTCCAACACAGATTCTTCAAGTAGGCTGTAACATTTTTCTGAGATGACCGAATGCGGTTCGTGCATGATGCAGTTTTCGTAATAGTACTGATCAAGCAATCCTTGGTTAAGATCTTTCAGCGAATGAGCCACCATACCTGAGTAGAGCAGATAGAGCCCGTACTGAGGCGAAGAGGTATTTTCCATAAGTTCATGGAGTATTCCAGAAGCGCGTAGGTATTTTATTAAAGAAACTGAATCTCGTGGGCCGGCTTTTGAAGCTTGTTCAAAGTAACTAACAGCCGATTTAAAGTTAGCAGACTTACGCCCTGCCTTTTGTTCTTTCTGCCAATCTTTTAAATCCTTCTGCCAAGCCGTCGCATCCCGTTTCACATAAAACGGAGCCGATTTGTTTTTGATCATAGTTGCAACGAGGGCCTCTGCATTATTAGGATCTTTATAAACTCGCACTAAAAGTCCAAGGCTTCTCTCTAATGTGACCAACCACGCTCTTGGATCTTGCTGAGCAAGTTTTTCATCGGCTGCAAGCACAAAGGCTTCAGAAATTGCGGATTGGTATTGGCGGTTAGCCATCATCAATTCGACACGTTGAATTTTACTAAGCGCACTTAGATTGTTATTCC
>CAZDFM010000084.1:0-8241 GCA_964504465.1 uncultured Pseudobdellovibrionaceae bacterium
TTCTTTGACTTTGACCTTAAGTTTTTCTGGCTCAAGCAGAGCCTGAGTCAAAAGTTTCATGTGAGGTCTTAAGACCACCGTCGCCTGTTCGACTTGCGACAAGACGACCTGCAGATCACTGAGTTCTTTTCTAGAAATCTCTTTTAGATTTCCGCCGACGAGAAGGACTTTGAGGTGCATCACTTCTTCAATTAAATCGGGTGATAAAACGTAACCATCTAAGAAATACTCTTCAAAAAAAATTCTAATTTCGCTCGGAGTGTAAGCCTGATTGTTTTTTCGGCCCTTGGTGACGTCCAAAAACATTTGAACTGCACCTCGGGAACATTCCCAAAAGTTTTTAAGCTCGGGTTCAGAAAGTTTCCCGTCAAAATAATCACCAAAGGTCTCGGTAATTTCATTCAGACACTGCGTTTTGTCTGATTTAAATGCAATGGTGATCGGCTCATCTGCAGGCTCACTCTCTTTGGCGCAAGCTAAAAACAGCGGCAGCAGTAAGCACATGAAAATATGTTTGAAACTGAGATGGTGAATTAATCTAGAAAACATATTTGACCCCCGCTTGCACCCGATCATTGGCGCGGTAAGTACGAATGAAACCGTTGGCGATCTTTTCTTCGTCACCGGTTAATCCAATTATGTCAGCACGCACGTGAAGAGAAAGGTCCTCGGTTGGCATGGCGACCAGCTCATTTGTCCAAGTGAGTCCCGCTTGTTCAAAATCGTAGATAAATCGGCTTCCACCTTTTAGCGTCCACCCACCTGCATAATAAGAACCGCTTTCGCCACCTAATCTGACTGCATGCAAATATTGGTAGCGACGTTCAAATAAAGTTCCTTCGGGCGCAAACTCCCCTTTGTCAGGCTCATCGCCTCCCCAAACATGAAGCCATCCCACATCAACCAAACCTCGACCGACCGGAGTCACCGCCCAAACCGATGCGATGAAGGCATCACTCACCTCTTGCGTGATCCAAGGTTCAGGAGTGGAGTCGCGCTCTGGCGACTCAAATGTAAGAGAAGTTCTGAGCGCTGTTTTTAATTGAGGCGTCGAAATTACGTTTTCGGTCTCCCATGTGGCAATGCGGTGGTAGATCACGCGAGGATTCACTTCGACATTAAGAGAAGAGGAGTCTTCAGTCTCACTTAGCTCTAAGAAAAATGGAAACCCAAGCAGAAGTTGCTCCATTGGTTTATACGCCAAGCTAAG
This sequence comes from uncultured Pseudobdellovibrionaceae bacterium, assembly GCA_964504465.1. Classification (GTDB taxonomy): domain Bacteria; phylum Bdellovibrionota; class Bdellovibrionia; order Bdellovibrionales; family UBA1609; genus CAZDFM01. The sequence goes on from CAZDFM010000084.1 coordinate 1,211, forward strand.
CCGACTCAAGTAACGCCTAACCTCAGCGTCTTCAGACTGCCAATTAAAGCCAACCCCTGGGTTGACGACGATTTCTTCAAGTTCGGGTTTGTTAACCCGGTAATGGACTTTTGTAGCTTGCCCACGAATAATGACGGTTGAAGGCGGAGTTTTAAACCAAGGACTACCCGACACGAACTGTTGTTCTTCGATGCTAAAGTCAGGCCCGGTTTCAGGTACATGAAGTGGCGTCGCCCAGAAACTTGACTTCCCCATGCTCCATTTTTTCTCAAGAAAAACCCCGGTGAGCCCAGCTTGCTCTGTGACAAAGCGATCATCTAGAAATCGAGGTTGCCAAAGCCCTTGCATCCAGTACGAATCGGCGCGGCTCCAACTGAGTAACTTTCTGCCGACATTTATATCTACGTTCGGCGACTGGTAGGCATTCACATAGAGTTCATACGGCTTTATATAGTTAAAGTTTTCGCCAATACGGTAAGTGTCTCTGAGATTATATGTGAGCCTTAACGGAGTGATACTTCCTTTGAGATGCAAATCCAAATCAGTGAGTTCTGATTCTGCACCAGATCTAAAATAATTTTGGTTCGAACGAAAGTAGCTACTGAAATTCCATGCGAGCGACGAACCCTCATTTTTAAAAAGAGAATTTGGAGATATGATACTGTACTGACTTTGCGTCAAACTCTCGGCGGCTTGGAGTTGAACAAATGGCCACAGAAAGACCGCTACAATGCAGCTGTATAACGCTAATTTAGATATCTGAATTCCCCTTGAATCCTCACCCATTCAAGGCTTATCAAACCTGAGCTTATTCAGAAGGTAAAGGAGTATTTAAACCTTGAATTAGCTTTCAGAAGAGCTCCACTGGGACAATGCATTAATTACCCAATCAGGATCATCGAGGCTAAGATCATGTCCCGCCCACGGGTGTGACTTCACTTGCCAGCCATAGGCTTCAGCAAGACTTAGTCCGCAACGAGGCTCTACCATTCGATCTCCGAGACTAACCAAAACCAAAACCTTGATTTTGTCGCTAAAATTTTCTGGAGGACTGTACCGTGCTCCAGCCGCAAGCTGTTTGGCAACTGCCGCATAAGTCATGGGTCGCTGCTTTGCTATTTTAGTCCACTGAGCTGCCACCTCTTTATAGATCTCGGGCTTGTTACTAATAATTTCTAAAATAGCGAGTTCGCGTTTTCTTAAGCTAGAAGCCGCTAATGCGCGCGCAATCGGAGTGTAGGCTTGAAATCTTAATCGCTCATAAAAAGCACTGTGCTTTTTGCTGCTCGGATTTACCAAAACCGCAGTCTCTACATCTTGCGGAAACTGATTCATCCATTCCATTGCGAACATGGCGCCTAAAGAAAGACAGAAAAAATTAAACTTTTGATTTCCAATTTTATTTTGCAGCTGTTTGCGCAAATCCGGAATCATGTCAGGAATACTCAATGACACTTCCATCTCACGGTTTTCACCCGAGCCAGGAATGTCGAGATGAACAATCTTTCGCTCTGGAAATTTGCTCGCGAACTGCTCAGTAAAAGTTCCCCAATGAGCACTTTCACGGGCAAAACCTCGAATCCATACCCAATTAGGAGAAGTTGTCATAATTTAGCCTCACACCCTGAATTCAGTTTGATTTTGTGGCTCCTTGTACCAAAGTTCAAGGAAGCATTAAAGCGACTTGATCTTTCTACTTAATCTTTAAAGCATTTAGGAAGCAAGTCGTTAGAGATTGGCCCGAGAATCAAAGTGCTGCTATTCTCGGCAAAATTCGTTTTAACTGTTCGTAACTTCGTAACAAAGGATTCTGTATGTCCAACGATAAATTTGAAGTGCCCGAAACCTGGAAGAATCGCGCTTGGGTCAATCCTGATAACTACGAACAACTTTACAAGAACTCAATTACTGACAACGAAGCTTTTTGGGCAAAACAGGCAGAGAGTCTTCACTGGAGCAAAAAGTTTACGAAAATTAAAAGTGTTTCTTTTAAATCGCCAGTTGAAATTAAATGGTTTGAAGATGGCGAACTCAATGTTTGCTACAATTGTGTCGACCGACACCTTCCAACGAAGGCCGATAAAGTCGCGTTTTACTGGGAGCCTGATCTTCCTAACTCACAAGCAAAAACTATTACCTACCAAGAACTGCATACCCAAGTTTGCAAATGGAGCAATCTCCTCAAACAAAACGGAGTCAAAAAAGGTGACCGCGTCACTCTTTATCTTCCTATGATTCCTGAAGCTGTTTACTCCATGCTCGCTTGTGCAAGAATTGGCGCGGTCCATTCGATGGTCTTTGCTGGCTTTTCTCCCGAAGCGATCAGCGACCGGCTCAATGACTGCGAGTCGAACTTTATTATTACGGCCGATGAAGGCCGCCGCGGCGGAAAAACAATTCCTCTAAAGTCGAATGTAGATCTAGCGGTTAAGACCTCACCGCAAGTCAAAAAAGTGATTGTCGTAAAAAACACCGGCGCAAAAGTTGAAATGAAAACCGAACGAGATCTTTGGGCGCATCAGGATTGGGAGTCGCTCAGCACAGAATGTCCCGCAGAACCCATGTCCGCCGAGTCCCCGCTCTTTATTCTTTATACCAGCGGCTCAACTAATAAACCCAAAGGAGTTCTACATACCACTGGCGGTTATCTCACATATGCCTCACTGACTCATCAACTCGTGTTCGATTATCATGAAGACGACATCTATTGGTGTGCTGCGGATGTGGGCTGGGTTACCGGACACAGCTATATTGTCTACGGACCGCTCTCAAATGCCGCGACTTCGGTGTTATTCGAAGGAGTTCCAAACTACCCAAATGCCTCTCGTATTTGGGAGATCGTCGACAAATACAAGGTCAGCATTCTCTATACGGCTCCGACTTTAATTCGCTCCCTCATCTCGCAAGGTTCCGATTTCGTAAAGAAAACTTCACGTAAAACTTTAAGGTTACTTGGTTCAGTTGGAGAACCCATTAATCCCGAAGCATGGATGTGGTACCACGAAGTCGTTGGAGAGAGTCGCTGTCCGATTGTAGACACTTGGTGGCAGACTGAGACAGGGGGAATCATGATCACCCCTCTACCGGGCGCCACGGCACTTAAACCGGGCTCGGCTAGCTTTCCGTTTTTTGGAATCGAAGCCGTCCTATTCAATGAAAAAGGCGATGTCCTCGAGGGAGAAGCACAAGGTCTACTTTGCATTAAGGATTCCTGGCCTGGTCAAGCGCGCACAGTTTATAAAGATCATCCGCGATTTGAGCAGACTTATTTTAGTCAGTATCCGGGATATTATTTTACCGGCGATGGATGTCGCCGAGATAAAGACGGATTTTATTGGATCACAGGTCGTGTAGACGACGTACTCAACGTATCAGGACATCGCATGGGTACAGCAGAAATTGAGAGTGCTCTTGTTGAGCATGAACAAGTCGCTGAAGCGGCTGTAGTGGGCTATCCCCACGAAGTTAAGGGTCAGGGCATCTATTGCTACGTCACTCTCAAAAACGGCGTGAGCGGCTCTGACAAACTCAAAGAAGAGCTTCAGCAAATTGTCAGATCTAATATTGGAGCGTTCGCAAAACCGGATTTGATTCAATGGGCTCCGGCACTGCCCAAAACCCGCTCCGGAAAAATCATGCGCAGAATTTTACGAAAAATCGCCGAGAACGATTTAAGCAATCTCGGCGACACCTCGACACTCGCGGATCCTAAGGTTGTCGACGATTTAATTGCAGGCCGCGCGAAATAACTCCGCGCGTGCTTGTTTCCTCGTCAAAACTCTGACGAACAGGCCGAGTCAGCCAACTCCTTGGCGCCAAAATAGGACTTCGGCCCCTTTACATTTAATTTCTCTCTTGCGTAGACTTTAAGCAGAGCAAAACCGCTCCAAAAAAGAAAGCTTAGCTTCTATGCAGAAATTAAAGTTTAACACTTGGAGTAAGTTTGTAAGTTGTTGTTCTTTGGGCGCAATTATTCACGCAAGGTTTTTATCTAAGCATCTGAAAATTTACGAACCAAACAGCATTGACAGTTTCTTTGAGCCCGCGATAGCGTCAATGTTGTTAAGAATCTGTTTGCGGAAATTTCTTTCTGTAAACTCAGAGTCTGGCAAAGCGGAAGCAGGTAGGGATCGCCTGCTGGGTGTACAAGGAACGTACTCTACCCGTCCCCGCATTTTCAGAAATATCAAAACACGGGCAACCAATTTGGGGGGTGCTCGTGAAGTGAGTGGGAGCTATTAACTTAGCTTCGCGGGTTCTTATACTCTCAAAATCCTACTTTAAGTGGGAGCAAGAGAGCCTGAGTCAAGGGAATGACAAGGTTTAGAAGACGATTGGGATTATGGTAATTTGGGGATAAATCATTTCGAACTGGGGAGGAAGACTCGGTTCGTGATAGAGCGAGGGTAAGAAATTATGGAAGCACAACTAGGAACAGCAAAATCAGCGACAGAACAGCACGACAGCACAATGAACAAAGAGATTATTTCTTCTATGGATCCAGTACCTTTAGCTGCAACAACTGACACCACGTCAGAATTGGCACGAGAGGCTTTCGCCGATTCAAACGACGGCCCCAAAATGATGCGCGTAAAGAAACGCGATGGTTCACTTGAAAATGTAAACGTAAATAAAATCGTAAACGTCACTTTGGCGTGCTCGTCTGGACTGAATGAAGTTGATCCTATGCGCGTGGCAACCAAAGTTATTAGCGGCCTTTATGACGGTGCAACTACAAAAGAACTCGATCAACTCTGCATTCAAACAGCAGCTTTCTTAATTGGTGAAGAGCCTCAATACTCTCGCCTCGCTTCTCGTTTGCTTGCTCGTTTTATCGATGAAGAAGTTCATAACCAAAACATTCGTAGTTTTCATGAGTCTGTGACTCGCGGTTATGAAGTCGGAATTATTTCGAAAGAAAAATACGAATTCGTAAAAGAACACAAAGAAGCGCTCAACATCATCACCGACCGCGCTCGCACTCATAAATTTGAATATTTCGGCCTAAGAACGGTTTACGATCGCTACTTGCTAAAAGATCCTGTGAGCCGTCAGGTTATTGAAACTCCACAATACTTTTTCTTGAGAGTAGCATGTGGGCTTGCGAAAACTTTTAAAGAGGCTACAGAATTTTACGAACTGATTTCGAGCTTAGATTATATGCCAAGCTCGCCGACTCTTTTTAATTCTGCCACGTTAAGATCTCAGCTTTCATCGTGCTATCTGCTCGATTCACCAATTGACGACTTGTCGTCGATTTACGACAAGTACAAAGACATCGCGCTTTTATCGAAATTTGCAGGTGGGATCGGCGTTTCATTCTCAAGAGTTCGCTCGCGCGGCTCTTTGATCAAAGGAACAAACGGCCACTCAAACGGTTTAGTGCCGTGGCTTAAAACTTTAGATTCTTCAGTCCAAGCTGTTAACCAAGGTGGCCGCAGAAAAGGTGCTGCTTGTATTTATCTTGAAACTTGGCACGCCGACATTGAAGAATTCTTGCAGCTTCGAGACAACACCGGAGACGAAGCTCAAAGAACTCACAATTTAAATTTGGCCAACTGGGTTCCTGATTTATTCATGAAAAGAGTTGAGACCGATTCTATGTGGTCTTTATTCGATCCAAAAGTAATACCTGAACTCGTAGACCTTTACGGTCCTGAGTTTGAAGCTGCTTATGAAGCGGCCGAAAAAGCAGGTAAGTTTGAAAAGCAAGTGCGCGCACGCGACCTTTACAGCCGCATGATGAAGACACTCGCTCAGACCGGTAACGGCTGGATGACGTGGAAAGATGCTTCAAACCTTAAGAGCAACCAGACTGGCGCTCCGGGCAACTACATTCACCTTTCAAATCTTTGCACTGAAATCTTAGAAGTAACTTCAGACAAAGAAACTGCGGTTTGTAATCTTGGTTCGGTAAACCTTGGAAACCACGTGAATGCCGATGGTACCTTTGATTTCGACAAACTCGCTCGCACAGTAGAGGTCGCATTAAAGTATCTCGATCGCGTGATCGACATTAACTTCTACCCTATCGAGTCTTCAGACAAATCAAATATGCGCTGGAGACCCGTGGGTCTCGGTTGCATGGGCTTACAAGATGCTTTGTTCAAAATGAATATTGCTTTTGATACTGAAGCTGCACTCAAGCTTTCAAATAAGATTCAAGAAGAGATCTATTACCACGCTCTAAAAACTTCATGTGCACTTGCCGAGAAGTCAGGTCCACATACGGCATTTCCTGAGACTAAAGCTGCCAAAGGAATTCTACAGTTCGATCTATGGAATGTAGTGCCAGAAGATATGGAACGTTGGGAACTTTTGCGCCGTAAGATTAAAAAAGTGGGCCTAAGAAACTCGCTTATGATTGCCATTGCACCAACTGCGACGATTGCTTCGATTGTGGGCTGCTACGAGGCGATCGAGCCGCAAATTTCAAACCTCTTTAAACGTGAGACACTTTCTGGCGAATTCTTGCAGATCAATAAATATTTGGTTGAGCGCTTGAAAAAAGTAAACCTTTGGACTGAGTCGATTCGTAACAAAATTAAAACTCACGAAGGTTCAATTCAGTCGATTGATGAGATTCCAGAAGATATTCGCCGAGTTTACAGAACGGTTTGGGAAGTTCCGCAAAAAGCCTTGATCGATATGGCCGCAGGTCGCGGTGCCTTTATCGATCAAAGCCAATCGTTGAACCTCTTTATTGAGAGCCCTACGATAGGCAAGCTTTCAAGCATGTACATGTATGCTTGGAAACAAGGTTGTAAAACGACTTATTACCTTCGTTCTCGCCCGGCGACTAAGATTTCTAAAGTTGGCTTGACGGCTGAAGAAGTCGTGCCTAAAAAAGTTTTTACCGATGAAGAAGCTCTTGTGTGCTCTCTGGAAAATCCAGAAAGCTGCGAAGCTTGCCAATAGCATAAGAAAAGAATTTTCACGTGAGGGACATGGTCGTGCCTCACGTACCTCGAAGACCACAACTTGATTATAAATAATGGCACGTTAGCCCCACACAGAAGGCAACGGCCATC
>CAZDFM010000085.1:0-8172 GCA_964504465.1 uncultured Pseudobdellovibrionaceae bacterium
ATACGCGTTTACTTTAAGAGGGGCGATCTTCTTTCTAAAATTGTCGATGTTTTTTCTAAGATTCTCTTTGTAATCGCCATAAATCATCGACCAATCATCGTATTCAAAAATAGGAGGCGGAGGCGTCATGATGTGCAAAAGTTCAAAATTGAGCTTTTTAAAGCCGAGAGCTTTTACGGTCTTCAGGCTTCTTAGTGCACGCTCGCTAAGGTCAGCAGGAATCAGAACACTTTTAATACGCGACAAACTTTTTCCACGGAAAATAATCAGTGGATAAGTAGTATTGAGAGCTAAGCGCTCAGCTGTATTACCTAAAAACATTCTCTCTAAAGCTCCAGAAAAGCCTCTATAACCAATCACGATAAGGGGGTTTTTTAAGGATTTTGCCGCTGCAAGTATTTGCTTTGAAGCTTTTCCCCGTTTTAGAATCACTTGCTCGTCACTTAACTTATAGAAGGATTTCATTTTTTCTGTAAGCTTTCGATTGATTTCGGATCGCACAAGTCCCTCTTGCCAACTGCTTTCGATCGGATCTTCGAAAGAGTAAACGAGCACCAATGGGACTTTTAAATTTGTAGCCAAGCCCCTTGCCTCTTTCAAAACAGTTTTTGAATAGTCAGAAAAGTCGACTCCCACGAGAACTTGTTTTATTCCGCTTGCCATATTCACCTTTCACGATTGTTTCATCTTGTTAGTTCAAATTGTTGGCCAGCCGCTGTTCGATTCTTGTTGGACTACAGCTGTATTTCGGGTCAGGTTGGCTCAAGGCCGACAGTACCTTGAGACAAAATGGCTCACTCAGCCGAGCGCCCATAGAACTCGACTAAGGTTGGGCTAGATCTTCTTTAACCGAGCAATTTCTCGAAGCGCTTCTTGAAGCGCAGAGCGAGAATTAATGAGCTGCATTTCTTGTTCGTGGATGATTTTCTGCATCTGATTGAGACGTACCTCAAATTGATTCAGAACCTGGGCATGGCGGTCGACCATCTCTTCAACCTTGGTGTCATGGATCTTGCGTTCAGCCACGCGACTTGAAACCGCCGCGTACTTGCTGTTGACCTCTTGAAAACCCATTTTCGAAAACTCTTCCACCCGGTGGGTCGCTGCCGCGATTCTTTCGATCCGAGCCTTTGTTGCGCTCATCATTTCAGTCATTCGGCTGTTAATTCCATCGAGTTTGTATTCGTAATCTTTCATTCGGCGCTTAAGAGTCTCTAGGTGGTGATTTACGAGCCGCTGATCTTCAGGTCTGACAGAAGCTCCAACGTCTTCGCGCAGTTGGTCTCGAGAAGGATGAGACGCTTGGCTCAGATCGCGCGGAGGAAGGGGCTCCTTAAGCCATGCCTCTTGTTTAGGCTGGGGCTGAACTGCTGGTGGTGTATGTTCTCCGAAGATTTCGCGATTTAATTCTCGGCTCATTGGAACCTCCCTAGGCTCGAGCAATTTAGTGCTGGACGTCAGCCTGCTAATAATTTTATCGTTTAAAAATGATGTCTGTCACCCAATTAGCACAGTTTCTTCTAAGTCTTGATCCACCAAAAAATTTGGCGCGTTTGGCTTTTTATCACTACGTAAAAAACTGGCTAGAACCTGAAAGCCCAATAAGCCTTCAGAATGTAGATGATTTTTTTGACCGTTGCTTAAGCTTTGATTACTGGCAAACTCATCGCCAACTTTTAAGCGACACGATTCTTCAAGATTTAGCAGCATTTTATAATCAGCCTGGCAAACCTCAAGGTGCGCCTTTTGATTTAGCTCGCATCGCCGTTCCGTCTAAGCGACAAACTCTTTATCTTGAGCATGCGGATGATTTTAAGTTGTTAATTAAGAACTGGGGCGATTCAAAAAAACAAATGGGCGATCAAGTTCGTCTCCTCCCCGTTTCTGAAAACCAACTTATGCTTTTGCATCTACTTGGAACCGGCGGACTTGAAGTTAGAATCTTCAGTAACCAAGCTCGCATTTTTCAAGGTCAACTTATTCCACTCGCACCAGTTACTCGTTTGTTTTACGGCCCTCAGCTTGATCTGCTTCAACATAAACGCATGATCTTGGGTGGGCCGATGATGTCGAGTTTTGTATTTGAAATGAGCGAACAAGGCCCAAAAGGACTCATGACCCGAGGCCATAGTTTTCAAAAAATCGAATCGATTTCGGGCCAAAGTATTTCGGCCTATCCTGAGTTATTTTATTCGCTCAAACGAGTCGAAAAACATTTCGTCAAACCGCAAAGCGATCCGTTCTATCAAGAGCTCATTTCGCTCCTTGAAAAGTCTTACCAGCTTATCAGCGCGGGTGAACCTCAAGCTGATAGCCTCGCTGAGACCGCCTTGAACAAGGGCCGGATTGCACTTAAAAACATCTTTCCCGGCGACAAGCTGCTTTTGCTTTTAGTGTCCAATATTGAATATTGGCTCAACCAGCGAAAAAGCGGAGTGAACGCCCCGCAGACCTTTAGACCTCGCGACCTGCTTTAAACCCTAAGGTTAAATGAATATTTTGCCCGGGGCCGACTTCTGCCCCCACGCTAAACTCGCTTCTTTACCCCTAGTTCAGCTTACCGACTGCTTTTTTGTGTTGGACCTCAAGGCTTTGGTGTATAGATAGCCCTTAACAGATAACCCAGTTCCCCCTAGGATTTTTTATGTCCAATGAATCCCAAGACAGCTCTTTACGCCTTAATCGTTTTTTAGCCCAAGCCGGCGTTTGCAGCCGACGAAAAGCCGACGAATACATCTCTGAAGGCCGCATTCAAGTAAACGGCAAAACCGTCTTTGAACTTGGATTACGTGTAAAACCCGAAGACCGCATTACCGTTGACCACAAACCGATTCGTCAAGTTCAAGACAAAATCTACCTCGCATTCTACAAGCCTGAAAAAGTGCTCACTACTTTGAGTGATCCTGAAGAGCGGCCCTGCCTCACGGATTATTTACCTCGCAATATGAAAGAGCGAGTTTTTCCGGTCGGTCGTCTCGATTGGGATTCTGAAGGACTCCTCCTCCTCACCAATGATGGAGATTTTGCTCAAGAAGTGGCTCACCCGGCTAAAGGAATTCCTAAAACCTATTTGGTCAAAGTAGACGGTCAACCTAACGAAACTCATTTTAAGAAATTAGTTGCAGGCGTCAGCATCCCAGGCGGACGTGCGCGGGCCCTCTCCGTTCGACGAATAAAACACGGCAAATCAAATAAGTACGATTGGATTCAAATTATCATCGATGAAGGTCGTAACCGTCAGGTCAGAAAGATGTTCGAAAAGATTGGCTTTGACGTCAAAAAACTTCGACGGGTTGCAATTGGTGACTACCGGCTCGGTAAAATGCAAAAAGGCCAAATGATCACTTTAGGTCTGATAGATCTCGCGCGAGTCTTTAAGACTCCACCTGAGCTTCGACCTAAAGAGAAAGTCAAAAAGCCATCTGTTAAAAAACAACAGACTCTTGTGAAATCAAAAAAGCTGTTCCAATAGAAATTAACGACAATTTAAGAAGCACATCTTAAGGGAGAAAAAATGCAGCATTCAATTCATGATCTTATTAGTGTTCAGTTTACTCGTAATCTTGTGGCTTTAAAGGGTATCTTAAATAAAGCTTCTGAGCACGCATCCGACCGGAAGTTTGACGAGAACAACTATCTCACTTTAAAAATTTCGCCCGATATGTTTGATTTCAAAAAGCAAATTCAAATTACCACTGATGGAGCCAAAGGTGCGGTCGCTCGCCTTACCGGAAAAACCGCTCCTGTATTTGATGATACCGAAACCACTTTTAAACAACTTGTAGAACGAGTTGATAAGACAATCGAATTTGTTTCGAGCGCAAAGCCTGAAGACTTTAAAGATTACGCGTCTAGAACAATGAAGTTTCCTTTTAGACCGGGTGTTTATCTTAAAGGCGAAGATTATTTGGTGTCACATGCCATTCCCAACTTTTACTTTCACATGACAGTCGCTTATTGCCTCTTAAGAGGTGCAGGTGTTGCTATTGGCAAAGGAAATTTCTTGGGCGAACAAAAGTGGCTTAAAGAAGAGTAAAGCTGCTTTGTACAATCCTATTATTTAAAAAGGCCCTTATCGGGCCTTTTCTTTTTATCTCTGTTGTTTAAGTAAATCGCGAATCTCTGTTAGCAATACAACATCGGCAGGCGGAGTTGCAGGCGCTGCGGCCTTTTGTTCCTCTTGAGCTTTGTGAATGCGCTTCAATCTGTTGATCAATTTAACCATTAAGAAAATCGCAAATGCGACAATGATAAAATCCAATACACTCTGAGCAAAAGAACCGTATAAAAGCGCAGTCTCTTTAGTGGTTTCAGTCGCGGGTTTAATTACAAACTTATAATTAGAGAAGTTGCCACCCTTTTCGTTGAGTGCGCCTACGATCGGCATGATGAGATCATTTACCAAAGAGGTTACGATCTTACCAAAAGCTGCACCAATCACAACACCTACTGCTAAATCTATGACATTGCCTTTGACTGCAAACTCTCTGAATTCCTTTAAAAAGCCGCCCATGCACTCTCCTTATTTAAACTATTTCGGTAACTGCTTACGGTTATACTTTCGGATGACACGGGACCATAGCGAGGTTTTTACTCGATTGGCAACACTCACAATCACTTCTTGGAGAAATATGAACGATTATTGGTCAGTTGGAGTCGTGCCTAAGGGAGTTGCTGGCACTTTTTTCATCGCATCGAACTCACGCATATCATAGGTTTTGGCCTTTGCGGGAATCCCGGCCCCTGAAGAACTTGTACCAGCTCCACAGTCGCCTCTTTGTTCGCAGCGTTTTTGCTCTTGATAGCGCTGAGTATAAATACGAAGTTGGTCGTTAAATTGTTTGGTTCGCTCGCGCATCAGCTCGTCGAATTCTTTAGCCTGACCTCGAGTTTCTTCTTCAAACTCGCTACGTTTCTCTTTACTGGCCTGAAAGTGGTCTTTGCGTTTTAAATCTTGGTCCGCGTAGAACTCTTTGGTTTTTTCGCGATCAGCTTTTTTGCCTTTAAAAGCTTCGCGTTCTTTAGCTTGCGCTTTTAAAAACGCTTCTCGTTGTTTGCGCTCTTCTTTCGAAAAATTCTCGCGTTTTTTTGCCAACTGATTTCTAAATTTATCGCGCGCTTTGCGAACTTTGGTTTGAAAACGCTCACGGATTTTATTTGGATCTTCTTTGATCTGCCCCATTTGTTCCAGATCAAAAGCTAATTCATCATTGGCTTTTTTGATTTCAGCAGGAATATTTTGTCGTTCTTGGTCTAAATAACTTCGATCGGCTTTTATCGAAACCTCATCTTGAACCTGTTCAGTCAAGGGCGTGTCTTCCTCTTTGGAACTAGACATACAGGCCGTTAAAACAAGAGGTAGGGCTAGGAAACCCAGCGAACGGAAAATATTGCCGACTGACTTAAGATGAGAGTTCATGTCTTGATGGTAGAAGAGCTTTGGTGAAAACACAATGCTCTTTAGAATAGAAGGATATGTTATTACTTCGCCATACCCAGCAAAAAAACATGCAACCCGTCTCAAAGCGAACTTCTCGGTTTATCGATCGAGAATTTCAAATTCGCTATGTGTCGATCGTGGTCATCGCCGCAGGTTTTGGAATGTTTGCGTCGATGGGGCCCGCCTATTATTTTTTAAATCAAAATTATAAGATCTTTGTGGACCTCGCATTTGAAACTTCGCCCGATTTACTTGATAACCTTCAACGCGAACGTCACCTGCTGAACATGATTATGGCGTGCGGAATTACGGCGACGCTGGTCTTCTTTGGTTTGTTAAGTTTTAAAATGACCAATCGAATGACCGGCCCTTTAAAGGTTCTTCGCAATCACTTAAAGTGGCTCTCACGCGGACGCTGGAACCAGCCCCCACTTAAGGTTCGAGACAGCGATGAGTTTCAAGATTTGATTGAAGCCTATAATTACTTTTACAGTTCATTTCGCGCCAATGTTCACAAAGATTTAGAGCGTTTAAAAAAGTTCAACATCGACTCGCATAACCGCGATGCTCACCGTGCATGGATGCAGATGATTGAAGAAAAAACGATACAGCTTGATCTTGGGGACCTTAAAGAACTCCCTAAAAAGCGCCCGGCTCCGCCGTCTGGCCCTGATACGCGCCAAGTTTCTTAAAGAAACACAGGCTATCTTAAAAAGTGAACTCGAAACTTAAAATGAATTTCTAGCGATCTTTGCGCATGGTGCGCTGGATTTCGCGTTGGGCGTCTTTTTTCTGTGAGGTTTCGCGTTTGTCGCCCTTAGTTTTACCTTTGGCGAGGCCGACTTCGATTTTAACTCGACCCTGTTTAAAGTAGATTTTCAGAGGTACGCAAGTGAGACCCTTTTCGCGGAGGGCTCCATAAATCTTATCGAGTTCGTTACGGTGCAAGAGAAGTTTTCTTAAACGCTCAGGCTCGTGGTTGTTGTAGCTTGAAGCACTGTAGATGCCGATATGCGCTTTTTGTAAGTACGCTTCATCACCTTGAAAGGAGACATAAGAATCCTTCAGGTTGACCTTACCATCGCGTAGGGACTTCACTTCTGAACCCTGCAGCACAAGCCCTGCTTCGTACTTGTCGACAATGTGATAGTCGAAGAAGGCTTTTTTATTTTCGGCGATAATTTTAATGCCCATACAGGGATAGGTTTACTTGGTTTCGGGCAGCATGCCAAGAGCCCAATCTCGATCAAAGAACTAAAATCAACTATGAGCCTTATTCGGAGTCGCAAACCACTGAGCGAGGTCTAACCAGTCACTTGGCGAAAGCTCCTCGGCCCGGGCTTGGGGCGAATGATCATGGGCTTTAAGCCAATTTTCTAAGTCCTCATTGGTCCGCTGCGCCCTTTGTAGTGCACTTTTTAGGTTGTTGGCGAGCTTTTTACGTCTTTGCGCAAAACCTTGCTTAAGAAGCGATAAAATAAGGCGTGCCTCGACTGGGAGAGCGGGTTTTCGTTCAAAATACATCACGCGGCTCGAAACCTTAGGAGGGGGCTGAAAATCTCCGGGGGCCGCATCGACGACTTTACGAATTTTAAAATGGAGTTGAGCCATCACACTCAAAAGGCCGTAGTGCTCTGTCGAAGCGTCGGCGGTAAGCCGTTGAGCCACTTCTTTTTGAAACATCAAAATCATCCAGCGTAAATTCGCCGGACCTTCACAGCGATCAATCACAAGCGACGACGAGATCTGATAAGGAAGATTACTCACCAAAAGTATGTTATCGCCCTCAAGTGCATTCCAATTCCATTGAAGCGCGTCGACTTCAATCACTTCAGCATTTTTAGCGCGCCAGTAGTCGCAAAGTCTTCGGTCGAGTTCGAGCAATTTTAGCTGTGGCGAAAGCTGCAGAAGATAATCTGTAAGTGAGCCAAGCCCAGGACCAATTTCAAGCATTTGCTTAAATGGAACTTTTTCGGCTTCGGTTATGATTTTCTCAATCACATGATCTGAAACTAAAAAGTTTTGCCCAAGTGATTTTTTAAAATCAAATTCTAATTCTTGAAGCCGTGCTTTGAGGCGAGCCGACGAGGACTCAAGAGATTTCAATGAAATCTCCCTTAAGAGAACGCGCTGAGGGAGACAAGTCTTGTTGGGAGGTTTCGCCACGCTCGAGCCTTTGCAGACCTGCCCAGCCGATCATCGCCGCGTTGTCTGTACAATAGCGAATGGGCGGCACCACAAGTTCCACTCCGTTTTTAATGGCCCACTCGGAGGCGCGACTGCGTAGCCTAGAGTTTGCACTTACTCCACCAGTTAACACTGCACGTTTTGCCTTATATTTTTTTACAGCAAGATCGAGTTTATAAATTAAAGCGTCAACAATAGCTTCTTGATATGAGGCGGCCAAGTGTGGGCGCTCTTCAATAATTTTTTTCTCATCCCACTCACGAACGAGGTTCTGAGCTGAAGTCTTTAAGCCTGAAAAACTAAAATTGAGATTATCTTCGCGCTGTAAAGCGCGCGGAAACTTATACTTCGCCACTTCACCGTTTTGCGAAGCTTTGTCGACTTGAATCCCGCCCGGGTATCCAAGCCCCACCACTTTTGCAAACTTATCAAAGGCCTCACCTGCGGCATCATCAAGCGTTTGCCCTAAGACCTTGTATTTTGAAAAGTCCTCAACAAGATAAATGCTACTGTGTCCCCCACTAACAGCCAAAGCTAGAAATGGT
>CAZDFM010000086.1:0-8085 GCA_964504465.1 uncultured Pseudobdellovibrionaceae bacterium
GATACATAAACTTCGAGCGCGGCCCTGATGGAGCGGAGTAAAAGTCGAGCTCGTAACATCCATACGCTGCTCAAGATAAACTTTGACTGCTGGATATTGAGACTGAACCACCTTAAGCAAGGTCGCGGGAGTCTCGCGAATCAAAAATGGTTCCTCAAGTTTCATCGCAGAAAGTATTTCTGACACTACGGCGGGCTCCCCGTTTGCAATGACGACTTTAGAGCCTTCGGAAGCTGGATGCCCCGAAATTAATACGTAACTGAGCTGATCATGATTGAGAGCATAGGAGAGCTGTGAGCGACTCGGCCATACAGTTAGGTCTTGGATTGCCCAAGCGTTTCTCACTCCATCCCGCTTGAGTATAGCTAAAACCTCACCTAAATTATCGTTTGAAGCTTTCTTAATTATGTTCATGGTCTATTTTGGTACTACAAAGTAGAAAAAAGACCTAGGAGAAATGAATGGAAGAAAAAGAAAAGCCAAACAAAAGCCAAGAGCTAATCCGATTTTCAAAAGCGATGCTGTTCTAATTTAACTTTGAGTTACAGGACGCCGCTCCCGTCGATGTTAAGCGAGCAAGCAAACTTCTTTGATTCCAAATTTTTGCCGCAAATGATTCCGCGGGCACTTTTATTGAGCCACTCTCCTACCTGAGTTTCTTTGCTATCGAGAGTTTCAAAGAGTTCTTCGGCAGCAGCCCCCTCAATCACGACTTCATAAGATCTTGCAGCGTTAAGGACTTCAACGGTTCCCGTTGCCACTACAGACTCACTTGCAAAAGCAATCGGAGCAGAACTTATTAAAATCAACAAAACTAAAATTCTTTTCATAAATACCTCAGTTAGTAGTGGGAAATGACGTCTCTTAGTCGTACGCGCCAACGCAGTGAAAAGTTCCGATTTTCACTGAGCCCGCAAAACCACCCATTGTGAACTTCTCAAGTACAGGCTCTTCATCGAAAAGATTCGTTAAGACATACTGAGAGCCCACGGGTCCAGTTACGGAACTCGCAGCAGCAATTGTGATCCTCACTGTGACGTCTCCGTCTTTCTCAAGACTTGTCGCCACAACTGCATCATTTGGTTTTAACCATTCACCATTTTCTTTAAGCTTCAAATTCCAATTCTTACCGACAGGTCCTGAGTAGTTGTCGTCTTCAGATGAGAGTTCAAGCTCATACCCGGTAACAGTCATACCATCATCAAAGCTCGCGGTTTGACCGCAGATAATGTAGCTATTGGCAAATACAGTGGAAGGCAGGATTAGGGCTATAAACAAGAGCAAGACTTTCATAAACTCTCCTTTAATAGTTTCAACTCCTCCACTGATGACTCAAGCAAATGTGCAAGGCAAGCGGGTCCAACTGAATGAAGATATTACAGCGGCAAAGTCTTCGAGTTCTACTGAACTTCTGAAATCTTAATTGTGGAAGGACGTTGAGGATTTAGCGTCTTGAGATCAAACCTCTCCCCGTTCCAGACCAGATTTGCGACTTTATATACAGCAACTTTTCCTGTTGTTGAGCCGGGATTTTGATCGACGATTAACACCTCTATTGAGGTCCCAGACTTAGGAAGTCTTAGCCACGACTGTAGCTCTTCGCCTGTTGCATTTCTAGGAAGCGAGCTCTTCATTTTCTCAATATGTGATCCGAGTTTATCCTCGGCGTAATAAAATTGCAGCGGTTGCGACTCAACAAGTTTTCCCGCTTTAAAGATGTGCATCTTAAACTTCTGGTCGCACTCAGGCCCACAACCCGTCACTTGCTCGATGACGTAGTCCTGATTCTTGCCTCTGAATAAATCGAAAATAAGGTAGCCTTCCATATTCCCGGTTACTTTTAGATAACCCTCATTTTTAAACTCATCGTCAATCTGAAGTCCCTTCACTGGTTTTCCAGAATTTCGCGGATAAAGAGAGTAAAAATAGAACAGGACGTCTCGCTTTACTTCTACAGTGGTGGACTCTTCGGATTTTTGCGATGCAGGATGAGACGTCACATCTGGGGCAACATTTTCGGCTGTCTTTTTGTCCGACTTAGGTGAATTTGAAACGCATCCGCTTACACCGATCGTGAAGCATAATATTAATATTAAACAAACGACTCTCACAAAACCTCCCCGCGCCCAGGATGAGTACAGAAATCCGAATACTCTCTTTCATCGTCCCAGATATTATAAGTCCTTATTCTAATATACTTTAGTGACCGTGACCGGCCTACCATTTAAAATCTACGTATGTCGAATTTTACTTTAGATTACTTGTTTTGCTTTTGCGAGCCCGAGCTCTCTATCGAAACCAAAAACACCATCCATGGAGCTCCATAACGCCTCGTTCGGATTATGAAAATTGACGCAACAAGCTTCCGCTGCGGAAGTAGGCCTGACCACAGAATCAATTATTGAGGTAAAATTGTAGCGCGAAACACTTGGTAAAAGCGGTTTGCCATGTGCTGTTCGCCGGCTTCGTTAGGATGAAGGCCGTCTTCGAGCCAATCGAGTTGATAGCCTGAGCGGACGTCGACGAATCGCAGGAACTGAACAAGAGTCTGAGCATAATTCCTCCGTTAGATAAATTTAATCTATAAAGGATTTAAGCTCGATATTTTTCGTACTGCACGCCCCAGCGCGGTAGAGACAAAAATAACTGATTTATGTAAACAAATATCTAGAGTTCCCCACGTTTAACGTAGCCAATTCCCATTGCATTTTTGATCAAAATATCGCGAGGCCAGTACTGAATGACTTCTTTCTCAAATTGAATCCGTGCTAAATCTTTATTTGCGCTCGCGGCGTCCTTGTAAACGTCTCCGGGTTCCAGTACAGCTCCGAATTCGTTCCAGGCATACTCAGGGATCGAGTCTTGAATGATGTAACGACAATCTGCAGTCCTTCCCACAATAGTGACTGCGTGGCCCGAGTGAGTGTACTGCACAAAATTTCCTTGATCGAGCAAGCGATCGACTTCCTCACCCATTTCTGATTTGCTCATCAACGAATAGCCTTCGGGCATTAAGAATTCGGCAAGTTCTGCACCCTCTACTCTTAATTGGATACCGAAGTGCTGCAGAGGCGGCTCGGACAAACGGCGATTACAAACACTTCGAAGCCATTTACTGGCCTCTTCAAGGCGCGTATTGTCCATTTGACCAAAGCTCGAGGCATCACTTACGGGACTAATTTGGATAACAAAATCATTAAAATTCTGAACAAAGCTATCTTTGTTCTCGCTAAGGAATGCATTTACTGTGGCCTGTGCGCATAGCCCTTGATGTTGGAAGCTCAAGCTTTTATCAAGCCTAGAAACAATCCCCATTACGCTTTTGAAAGCATAGTCGACAGGGTTGATTGATACACCTATCTGCTGAGATACCATCAGCGCTGCGGAAAAACTCGCGCACATTCCAGAATCGCTTAACTTGCCATGGGCATCCCTAAACACTTGCACTTGTGGCTGATTGAGTTCTGGGCGACGAAGGTCCACGCTTCGACACTGAGTTTCAGCAGAAGCCGTAAATCCGACCACAAGGCCCAAAAAGGTCACGAGAAAACTAAATAAACCGATATTAGAGCCTAAATGCAGGTGATCTCGCGCCATACCTAAAACAGATTGCAAACCGTAAGCTAAGCGCTTTGGACAGCTCGGCCCTAAAACTTATTTCGCAGTTTTTGACTCGACTTTTTTGGCAGATTTCTTTTCGGTATGAGTTTTTTCTAATTTCTTGCAGTCTTTAAGATTAGACTTAGCCATATCCTCTTTGCTGCCCGTACATTTTTCTGTGCAGTCGGTGATTTTTTGTGAGCACACCGAAACAGTTGAAGTGGTCGAATCCGTTTTTGCTTTATCCACACACAACGGATCGCTTGGATTGTGACAGCATCGCCGAGCTAAATTGGCAGCACTCCCACAGATGAAGGTGTCTTCAGCGCTCGCGTTGTTTGATAAAACAAAAAAGCTTAATAGAATTAGGGCTAATAAATTTCTCATTTTTAAAGCGTAAACCATGTTTTATGTTTGGGAAACAACTCCGTCGGAGTTGTGCTGCGTCTGGGCACAGAGTTTGGCACCTCAGGTTATCTTTACGCCAAATTGCTAGGACCACTTCGAAGCCGAAAGTGCGGGCGCGAAATCATTTTTCGTCCGGCCGTTTAAATCCCGGCATTGGAGGCATGAACTTCATTCGGCAAAGCATTTCGCCCTCGGGATAGCCGGGACCAACTTTAGCAAATGCGAGAATTCCTCGGCATTCTTCGTAATCTTTAACTTTTTCAACCATCTTCCTCAAACATTTCTGGTCGAATCTTTGTCCTTGGCGACAGGGCACAGGAGCATTAACAAAGTCGCACGTGCCCCCCGAGCAATAACGCTTCGAGATCACCATCGAAACAAGAAAAATCATAAGCATTGGGACACCAATGCTTCCTAATATCATATCGAGTCGGCGCAACCTCTTACCTTCTTTGCTTTGCGAATCAGCGCGAGCTACAGCTGCGCCGCGAAGCCCTTTTAACACGACGAAAAAGTTCACCAGACAGGCGATGGGTATTGAAATCGCCAACCCAAACATCGCGTAAGAAACGGTAGGTGAAGTTTTCGGTCCATCCGCCCAATTGATGTAAAGCTCAAGTGCCCCGAAGTAAGCGCTTGAAGCTAGAAAGATTGCCAGCACAAGTAGAGCGGTCGCACCAAACGCGACAAGAAACTTCTTCCCGCTGCCCAATCGACTTCCATCTATTCCCAAGGCAATACGAAAATTAACCGCAATCCAGAACACTGGAACAAATATTAAGCCAAACACAGCAAGCACTTCGACAATGGGATTGTTCATGAGTCAATTCTGACCTCGCACCTTAGCCAGGTCAATAAGTCAAAAAGATCCGCGCGCCCCACTACTATGCAACAGCCAGAACTTTGAACGAGCTTGCAACGATCAACACAGTAATCCCTCTAATGTGCTTAAAAAAACCCGTTGTCCTTACTGAAACCAACCTATTAAGTAGCCCAAACTCACCAAAATAATCAGGGGAACAAGTGTCAAATTGCCAATGAGTTGAAGGATTCGATACGTAGACAAAGAGAAGTCTGATTGTATTTTGGCCTCAATCGAGGGAATTTGCTTAAAGAAGTTTTCTAAATGTTTGGAATCGAGCCCGCCATAAAAAGTATAAGAAGCGCCCGAAAGCATCACAAACTCTATCGCCCCAGTCCTCACGTCGATCAGCTTGATATCCAACCAAGTATAGGTGCTATAAGAAAAACTGAAACTTTGCCTGATCTGGAACCCTTGTTGGTTATAGCGGATCTTGGGAAATCTGAAATGAGTAACCCAAGCTGAAAGAGCGATAAGAATAGCTAACCCCATGAAAGTTCGATTTCCTTCAGAGGTTGCGATCAAAAATGGAACTAAGAAAAGACTAGTTGTCCAAAGATTGCTTCTAACGACAGACATGCACCCATTCTAGCCCCAATATTTAGGGCCCGTCGTCCTTTTTGTGGCCTTAAGGTTTTTGAAGCCTGAGATCTACGGCTTAAGTTACCTGATAATCAAAGACAAACGCGATCACACAACTAAGTATGGAGGAAAAGGATTCATATCGGAAAAGGATACGTATTCGAATTCCGACCTTGCGGGAAGGTATGGTGAAATTTTCGGAAAAGAGTTCGTGGCCAAAGCGAGTAGTATTTCGGGAGCTCCCAGCTCAGACAGTGCTCTTCATTTCGCCGCAGTTATCGATACAAATAAGATTCATTTTTATCCGCTTCGTCTGGTGGATGGTGAGTTCGCGAGGGTAAGCAATCTGAGTGAGTTTAAAAATTTCGCGGCCACATTCGATACTGCAGAACGATCTTTAAAGCTGGTTCCCTTTTTACAAGACACTCAGTGGACAGCAATGCTTGGCGTAATTTTCTTAGCTTCAAAACGAAACAATGCTGTCGCCCGGCTAAGCTTTGAGCTTGAGGGTCAGTCATGGAAATCTTCTATCGAACTGACAAAGCCCTAAGAAGAATCCGCCAGCTATTTAAGGCCCGTCCTCCTAATGTCGCCCTTTTGAGGTGCGCTTCGCGCAGCCACTGTGCGTGGGGCGGAAATTAGAAATTGGAAAGTAGAAGAAATTTTGCCTGTCATCTCCGAACGGCATTCACTTCTAATTTACAATTTCTAATTTTATAATTTCCAATTTTGCTGCAGGCAAAATTTGGTGCCCCGGGCCAGACTTGAACTGGCACGTCAGTGTGACCCAACCCAGGATTTTAAGTCCTGTGCGTCTACCAGTTTCGCCACCGGGGCACGGAAGAGAGATTCTCTGGTAAGGAAGGTCTAAATTGAAGTTCTTGGGCGCGGTTGTCAACGAGATATCAGGGCAATTTTATTGAAAGTTTGTTATGACGTACTATTCTTAAGCTCTTGAATCTAAACACTAAGCTGCTGCTTAAAAATGAGGACACTCATGTTCCAAATCGTGCGCCAAAGTTTAAAACCGGCGGTCGCCTTTACGCTCTTTTTTGTTAAAACCTCTTGGTACTGGATTGCCATTTTTTATATTTTCGCTTTTTGCATGACGGAATATTTCGTAAGCCTTCCACAAATGGACCCGATGAATTCAAAGCTCCTCTTACTATGTAAGTTAGGAGAAATGGTCACCGCTCTGGTCTTTTCACTTTTCGCAATGCTCCTGATCCCGGCTCGCTGGGCGGAGTACAAAAGAAATCTACCGTTAAGAAGCCTCGGGTCGATCATTCATAAGTACACTTGGATGCTCGTGCTTGAAGGACTCAGAGTTTTTGTATGGACTCTGCTCTGGACACTTATGCTCATCGTTCCCGGCATAATCAAATACGCCCGCTTCAGCCTTGTGCCGTTTGTCGTGATGCTCAATGACGACTATGACAAAGGGCGTCTCGATGCGCTTAAGCATTCCGAGAATCTCACCCGCGGCCACGTTTTCGGAATGCTAATTTTGTTAGTTCTTATTACTTTTTTTGATCTCGCCTATGAACTTTCGAGCCTTATCCCAGGCATTCCGGCCACTTTAGAGGTTAAGTTCATATTGTCCTTGTTAACTTTGCCGCTGAGCCTTTATAGCTATTCTTTGTTGATTGAAGTTTACGGAAAGCTTGAAGAGCAATTCTTAAGCAGTGGGCTTCACAAACCAAACTAGCATTTGAGCCGCACACCTTTTAAGGGGAATTCATGGATTTAATTTTTAATAACGAAGGCATCACAAAACGTGGTCGCGCACTTACCTATGATGACGTCTTGATAGTTCCACAAAAATCAGAAGTTCGCTCACGAAAAGACCCCGATCTTTCGACTTGGCTCACACCCAAAATTAAACTTCAAAAGCCCTTTATCGCGGCTAACATGGACACCGTAACCGAAGCCGAAATGGCGATCGCCATGGACAAGCTTGGAGCCTTCGGAATTCTTCATCGTTTCATGACGGTTCAAGAACAAGTTGAACAAGTAGTTAAAGTAAAAGACGCAGGTGTTAAAAACATCGGGGCCAGCATTGGTGTGAACGGCGACTGCATGGAGCGAGCGGGGGCTTTAGTAAAAGCGGGAGCCAACGTTTTAACTATCGATATCGCGCACGGACACTCAGTGACCATGCTTGAGATTTTAACTGAACTTAAACAAAAGTTTCCTGACGTTGAAGTGATCGCCGGTAACGTCGCGACCCCTTTTGCTTGCCGTGACTTAATTGAAGCTGGGGCATCGGCCATTAAAGTCGGGATTGGTCCAGGCTCTATGTGTACGACCCGGATCATTACGGGCTGCGGAGTTCCGCAGCTTACCGCCGTCGCCCTTTGCGCGGAAGTTTGCCGTGAAATGAAGATCCCTTTGATCGCAGATGGTGGAATTAAAACCTCGGGCGATATCGTTAAAGCTTTAGCCGCAGGAGCCTCGACAGTCATGTTAGGTTCGCTCTTGTCTGGAACCCTTGAGACCCCCGGAGAGATTCGCAATGGCCGCAAGGCCTACCGTGGAATGGCCTCACGTGCGGCTCAGAACTCTTGGCGCGGCGGAGTGCCTGAGGGCATGGCGCCTGAGGGTGAAGCCACTTCGGTCGCTATTAAGGGCCG
>CAZDFM010000087.1:0-7964 GCA_964504465.1 uncultured Pseudobdellovibrionaceae bacterium
TGTCTCATATGGCGCGGTTTAAATTTGCCGACTTCATTAAAAAGCCAACAAACTTAGTTGCGATTCACGATCGAATTGAAAAGGTCTTACGCGAGAACAATTTTATACGCCATCAAACTGGCGTAGGGCAGAATTTGTAACCAGTGCCGTGTACAGATTCGATAAGTTCTGAACGAGGCCCCAACTTCTTACGTAATTTACTTACGTGAGTGTCGACTGAGCGCGAGTAAACGTGTACGTCCTCACCCCAAATCTCATTTAAAATATCGTCTCTTGAAATCACAGCTTCCGGTTGCTTAGCAAATAAAGCGAGAAGTTTGAATTCAAGTGCAGTGAGATCGATGAGTTCTTTATTTCGGTCATCGGAAATAATCCAAACCTTCTGGCGCTGTGTATCAATCTCAAGCTCTTTCCACTTATAATGGCCCGACTGATCTTTGAGCATTTCCATTTTACGCAGACGAGATTCGACTCGCGCTCTTAACTCAAGGGGTGCGAAGGGCTTCACAATATAGTCATCCGCACCGGCTGAGAAGCCGAGTACTTTTTCAGAAAGCTCGGACTTAGCGGTTAAGAAAAATACCGGCGTTTCAATCAATTTATTTTGAGCCTGAAGTTCCGTACAGAAATCAAAACCACTGCCATCGGGTAGTCCGACGTCGAGTAAGATCAATTGGTAAGACTCTTTTTTAATCGCCTCACGCGCTTCCACGACCGATTTAACCCAATCGATTTGGCAAATAGTGCTTAGGGCTTGGTTAACCAAGGTATAAATTTCTTGGCTATCCTCAATAAGAAGCAAATGGCTTGTTTTCATAATCCTCATATATTTAATGGAAGATCGTTAAGATTTCGACTAAATTCTCAAAATATGTACCTTATTGCAATGGGGTAAGTCAAAATTCTCAAGAATTACACAATGAGGAGAAGGCTTTTGAACTCTGAAGTTAACTCATACGAGCCCAAAGAAGATAAGGATTTGAACTTGGAAGAAGAAGGCGAAACCCCCCTAGCAGGTCTAGAATCGTTCGTGCCGGGTTTTATGCGTGATCGGCGTAAAGAAGTCGACCAGTACCTTGGCACTGGGCAGGCCCTCGATATGCCAGCTTTAGCGAAGCTCGCCCACCAGTGGAAGGGCTTTTCTGAACCTTACGGTTTTAAGGCCTTGGGCCTTATGGCAACCGAACTCGAGCAAAAAGCAAAAGCTTCTGAAGCAGCCGAATGCCATCGTATTTTAGCTCAAATCGATCAGTACCTGCGAATTAAAGAAAAGCAGTTTTAATACTGATACTTTTCAAAAAAAATTCATCAGTCGTCTTGTTTAGCAGACCCAGCCTCTCGTTTTGAGAAGTTGGGTTTCTCGTTTCCCTCGTGTGTATGTAGCTACACAATCTTTTCTTTTCGTTTAGAAGATCAGGCTTATGAGTTCATTTACTCTCTAGAGAAGCATCAACAACACTTCGAAGGAGAAGAAATGCAGTTCAAAATACCTCTTTTAGCTACGCTTGCAGTTTTGGGTTTTAGCATCGGCTGCGCAAGCAGCGACGAAAAGCCGACCAACACCGTAATCAAACAAGAGGTCGGTGAAGTTTCAAACCCGAATGCGCCTTGGGATGAACGCAAAAACGAATTCATCAATCAGTCTGACCGACGAATCAATGCCATCTCTGAAGACGTAAACCGTATGGAAAAGTCTAAAAATAATCTCGCAGGCGGAGAACGCAATCGAGCTTCGAGTGCTTTAGATGAAACTAAAGATCTCTTGTCAGATGTTAAAGCTGAGCTTGGCGATCTTAAAAAAGTAAACGCAGAGGATTGGGAAGAAGAGCGTTTAGAATTTTTATCTAAGCTCAATAAACTAGAAGAAAAATATACTACTGCAAAGAACTTAACTAACTAACAGCGGACTAAAGGTCCAGCACAACGAGGAGCGCCCATGAAAACTCAATCAGTACTAGGACTCGCCAGTTTATTTTTAGCCTCCAGCTTGTCAATGAGTGCACACGCTAAACCTGATGGCGCGGGCTCACTTATTTTGTCGCTCGCAGGTGTGGCCAATGATCGTGTGAAAGAGGTCGATAACGATCAAGAAGACAACGAAATCAATGTTGGTGGAGGTATTCTCATTGAAGCCGGCGTTAACGATCACTTTGGTATCGAAACGGGTGCCCTCGTTGTTAACAGACAATACGATGTCGAACGCGGAAACACTCGAGTTGTCGACGAGGTCACACGCGTTCACGTGCCCGTGATTGCGCGTTTCTGGTTGGCCGATTTTTTCTCGATAGGTGCAGGGCCATTTGTGGCTTTAAAAACTGGTGATACAAAGCGCACCCTTGAAATTGGCGGCAATGAAGTAGCCTCAACTCGAACTTCTGCCGAAGACGACGCCGAGTTTGGCCTTGATGGTGCGGCAACTTTTAATATCGCAGTTGCAGACAAGACCGGAATTTTTATTGAAGGACGATATTCTTATCTCCTCGACGACGAGGATGACGAAGACAACAACGAAATTTCAGCTTTAGCGGGAATTAAAATCGATCTTTAGAAGATTTTATTAAAAAAGGGAGGCCAGCATGGATACCTCGACAAATAAAACCAAAGCAAAACATGATCCGACTGAAGCTCGCGAATTTGAAAAAATCTATTCCGTCTTGCGCGGAGAGATCTCCGCTATGGAAGCCTATGCGCAGGTTATGGAAAGTATTAAAGGTGATCCCGAATCTGAGAGATTACAGGAGTTTTTAAGGGATCATCGGCAAGCCGTAGAATACTGGAAGGACCAAGTCGATAATACCAATATTGAATCCAAGGTAGAGTCGGGTCCATGGGGAGCAATGGTCGAAGCTTTCGTGGGATCGGCGAAATTGTTTGGAAACAAAGCCGCCCTTCTTTCGTTACAAGAAGGCGAGGAGCACGGACTTCGCGAGTATCGCGAGATGCTCGACAGTGCAGATGTTCCTCCCGATGATAAGGCCTATATTCGCGAAGTGCTTATTCCAAATCAAGAGCGGCACATCAACAGTATTAAGGCCATGATTAATATGCAGTGAGAGTAAAACGGGGGAACCAGATGTCGAATGCCGATGGAACATTTTGGCAAAAGTCAGAAAAGATCGCTTACAACGGAAGACTTCAAGGCGATATAGAAACTGAGGTCGCAATCGTCGGTGGTGGAATGACCGGTCTGACCACGGCATTGCAATTGAGTCGAGCTGGGATTCCTTCTGTTGTGCTTGAGAAGTTCGAAGTAGGATCTGGCACCACCGGACAAAGTTCTGCACATTTAAGTAATTTGTGGGACGGCGACTACTCGACCGTGATTGATAAATTTGGGCTCGATGTGGCAATTGAACTTTACCGCTCGATGAACAAAGGAATCAGTTTTATCCAAGCACATGCTTCGAATCTTGCTGAGTTCGAAAGACTTCCTGGCTATTACTTTCTATCTCGCGATACAGAAGGCCGAGATGCGCTAGAAAAAGAACGACAAGCTCTTAATAAGATGAAGGTTCCTCATCGCTGCATGAAGGATCCGTTGTTTAATCAAATCGCATTAAAAATCGATCGGCAAGGGGCCTTTGATCCGGTCGCTTATCTAAGAGATCTCGCAAGTCTTTATCTGCAAAATGGTGGCAAGATCTTTACTCATAGTTCAGTTGATAATTTTGAAGGCACAACTTTGGTGACCGCAACCGGCCAAGTGAAAGCTAAAAAAATTGTTTGGGCTACACATACCCCTCTCGGCCTCAACCCGATTCTGCAATCGGTCGTCTCTCCGGTACGATCCTTTATTACAATCTACAGAGTCAAAAAACCGATTCCTAAGGCTTTATTTTGGGACACTGCTGATCCCTACCGCTACATTCGACCTTACAAGTCTGACATGGTCATCATCGGAGGAGAAGACGTTCCAACAGGCGAACCTCATGAAGACCGAGAGTCTTATGAAGACCTAGAAAATTATTTGGCGGCAGTCGGACTCGAGGGTGAAGTTGCATCATGGTCGGCTCAATTTTTTGATCCTATCGATCACTTTCCAATTATCGGGCCTGATCCGATGCACGCAGACCATTACGTCGCGACTGGTTTATCGGGAGATGGACTTCCGCTCGGCAGCTTTGCAGGGCAGGGAATTGCGGGGCTTATTATTGGCGATAAAGCGTGGCAAGAGCGGCTTCATGCCTTCAGACCACTCAGGTTGAAAACTTTTTTCTCAAGCGATTTTTATTCTCACAATATGCGAGTCGCAAGGCACATGCTTGGCGACCGCCTTCGTTCAACCGGCTTAGGACTAGATGTAAATCTTCAGCGTGGCGAAGGTGCTGTGGTCGACAGTGGTGGAGAGAAATTAGCAGTATATAAAGATGCAACGGGCGAACTAAAAACCTATTCCGCAATTTGTCCGCATATGAAAGCTGTCGTCCAGTGGAACGAAGAAGACAAAACGTTTGACTGCCCTTGCCATGGCTCAAGATTTAGTTGTCACGGGGAAGTGCTAGAAGGGCCTTCGCTAAAACCTTTAAAGCCGATCGACAATGCGGTTCCGCCGTTGAATCCCATTAATGAGCCACTAGTCGTTGCGGATATGGTGTAGAGCAAATTTATTATTAACTTTTCAAGGAGGAAGATATGACATCAGCAAGAGGACAGAATCTGTTTAATCTTGTCTTGGGTCTTTGGCTATTTTTAGCGCCTTGGACTCTTGAGTACAGTTTATTTATGACTAACGTTTCAGTTGTAAACTGGAACTTCTGGATCGTCGGTGCAGCCATAACTATTTCGGCCGCCCTAGCACTGCGAGACTTGCGCCCCTGGGAGGAGTGGACGAATCTAGGTCTTGGAGCCTGGGTTTTCATTTCGCCTTGGGCTCTTGGCTACAGCCAAGTACCCAACCTATTCTGGAATTCGATTCTCGTGGGAGCTGCGGTCATCGTGCTTTCAGCCGCCGCTATTCCTGTAGCCCAAAAGCTCGTACATCAGAGAATTCGATAGTAATTACCAAAATTTCTGAGGGCACGTTCGCTCTCAGAAATTCTGCTACTCTATATATGTACTGCTGACCAAATGCGTATTCTGGCGCTCGAGTTAAGCGCAAAATTGTCACCCAATTTGTAAATACTCCCTCTACGCCAATTAAATGGATTCTCGTCCCGGCACTTTCTGGAACAGGGTTTGAAATACCCTGACTGTCAAATTTGGAAAAATGCTGGGAGATCACAATGGTACGTAAAACACTTATTCCTGCCGTAGCTATCTTAGGGATGGTTTTAGCTGGTTCAAACATAATGTCTGCAAACGCGCAGTCGGCAAACTCTATGTTTATTTTCGACAACTCAAAGGGTTTAGTTTCGGCTTCAGCTTGTACACTTGCCTCCGATACCGATACTAAATTTAGAATCAGTTTAAACTCAAACCAACCAGCTTTAAATTACGAAAACATCAGAAAAGCGCCTCAGTCCCGTTCAATTGGAAAACTCGTTAATTACTCTCTAGTTAAGATTCGCGAAGATGTTCAGTATTCGCAGTACGAGCCTATTGAAGTGACCGGAGTATCTGTTGCTCCAGGCCTTCGGGTCGACGCTCCCATGAGTGAAAAAGCTCAGCGCGGAACCCAAGGGTATATGTATTCCGATTCGCTTCAATCGTTAGAAAACTATGTCATTCAAATTACGGGAGAGGTAGAACTTGAAGCCGATGGACTACTGACTACAGTTCCAGGAATCAACAAAGCAATTAAGGGTGCTTTTCTTCAGGCAGCGATGAATGGCCAGGCGTTTATCAACTACCGCTGCGGCGAAAAAACCTACACCGCATTTGACGTACATGTTGCAGAGATCGAAGGAGCTGCGGCTCGCATTCTGGTAGAATCAGAAAGCACTAAAATATTTAAAGAGATCCGCACTTACACAGCATCAGAAGCCGAAAGCGCAATTTTAGAAGCGGCTGAAACCGCACAAAAAAACCAAGCAGTTCAGGCAACAAGCAGCGGTATGCAAATCGGACCTCAGCTACCAACGCCGGGAACTGAAGTTGAAGACTTAAACGACGTTGAAGTTGATGCCGGTCCCGTCATCACCACGGCTCCGATTGTCGCCGACAACTTCTTTCAAGAAGTAGTTTGCTTAGCTGATCGTGATTCAAAGTTAAACGTTCGAACTGAAGATCAAAAAGAGATTCTTTTTACTTTGGGTAACGGTGCTAAAGTAAAGAAGATCCAAGACTTCCCAGGCAACGTTACTGAAAACATTAAAATTCAGGACCTCAACAGTTCAAAAGTGGGTTGGGTTGCCGCTGAATTTATTAAACAGCTTAGCAATTGTTCAACCGTTGAGTCCGATTTGCCTGCAGCCTCTAACACAACCGCCACTGCAGCCGGAGATAAGATCGAAGTCGGTGACTACACAGTTTGTACCGAATCCGGTGATCAGCTCACAGTTTATGACACCGATTTTCAACAACTTGAGCGAGGTTTCTATTTAGATTCGGGCGAGAAAGCCAAAGTTATCGACGGAATTTTAGTTAATAAGCCAACTCCCAATGGTTACAAGTATGTAAAGGTCACGACTGAATCTAATTACACTCGCTATGTTGCAAAAGATTTCTTAACTCAAGGCAAGTGCGACACAGCGGTGGCAACCGAAGAGTCAAGTGGCGGAAAAGCCAGCGGCGAATACATCTTCCCGCTGTACACAGGAACTGGATACTCTTACATCGCAAAAGGTAAACGTCCTTCGACAATTTCTGTATTTAGCACGAAGAACAGAGGTTGGGGTTTAGGTGGTTATAACGGTAACTGGGGTCTTTACGGTGCGAACCGAAGTAAAGGACGCGGACACGCGGCGACTGACCTTTATCAAAAATGGGGTCAGAAGATGCCAAGCAAAGGCTACAGTAGCTACAATAACTTCGGTGGCGCTTTTAGGGCGATGACTGACGGTAAAGTGGTGCGAGGCGCGACAGC
Source organism: uncultured Pseudobdellovibrionaceae bacterium (assembly GCA_964504465.1). Classification (GTDB taxonomy): domain Bacteria; phylum Bdellovibrionota; class Bdellovibrionia; order Bdellovibrionales; family UBA1609; genus CAZDFM01. The sequence continues at coordinate 6,965 of CAZDFM010000087.1, forward strand.
CTTTTATCTGGGAACCTACTACATAGTTGTTGCTCATACTGACGGAACGGTATCTCGATACGGGGAAATCTTCGGAAGCACCGTCTACAGCGATAACCAAGTAAAGCGGGGCGAAAAATTAGGTTATGTTCGCTGGGTCGGCGAGAACTCAGTTGCGCCAATGCTACACTTTGAAAACTACTATCCAAAGAATGGCGATGTAAAAAGAGGCGTTCTAGCTGGAAATAAAAAAGTGAATGGCCGAAACACTCAAAGGTCAACGCATCTTTTCGACCGAACAAGCTTTATGAAGAAGCTTGAGCAGAGTACTTTCTAAAGTATTAAAAAAGCCCTTCGAAAGAAGGGTTTTTTTGTTTGAGATTTGATAGACTTGTTAAAAGATTTTGAACAAGGAACCTCAACATGAAAACCGACACCAAAATTCTCATAACTTTTATTGTAGTCCTAGTCGCGGGCCTCGCGATCTGGAAGTTCACTCGAAGCTCAGCTCCCGTAGCGCCTGATATTGAAGCGCCAAGAAGCGCTCCACAAAGTGAAAAAATAAAAAGCAAAGTCACACCTGTTCAAGAGAATAATCCAAAAGCTGGTGCGGTTCTGAATTACCAAGACGCAAAAGGTGCGGAAAAAGAACAGCCCTTAACGGAATACGAAAAAAACTTTGCGGTAATGGCACAGACTCTTTTTGAAATCGCCACTGAAAAAAAGACGAAGGAAACTTTTGTTGAACGTCTCCAGAGCCTCGGTTTAAGACCAGTCATTGCAGAAGACAAACAAGACCTCATTGAGGACCTTACAATTATTCGAACTGAAAATTCACTGCCAGGTGTCCGGTACATTCATGCACAGTTTGATGGGGATGGTGTTCAAGAACTACAACATATGTCCTTCGAAATTCCAAAAGGTGAAGGTGCAAAACAAAAAGCTGTAGACCTCATCCAAAAAATCCTGCCTCTCAACAAGCCGCAAGCGAACACTTCACCTTTTGTGACTATTTTTCGCC
>CAZDFM010000088.1:0-7944 GCA_964504465.1 uncultured Pseudobdellovibrionaceae bacterium
CTTGATCGTCGATAACTATCATCGAATACATCTGTGGGAATTGTGCTGAGTTCGTTTGAAACAGCATTAACTGCCGCAGCTCCTACGATGTCACGAAGCGAATTCTCGTACTGATTTTTAGTCAAAATATAACTTAAGGTATTCGCCCGTTTTGCGGGATCAACACATTCAAAAGAAGTCGCCAAAGGTGGTGGTGTTTGCGGAACTTCCATCTGATTAACCCAAGCTACAATCGTGTTGTAAGCGCTTAAAGGAAAATTCGAAGTCGAAGAACCTACGGGCATATTGCGGGCACCACCAACAGTAGTCCCTTTGTAATGTAACATCCGGTAAATCAACTTTGATTCGTCTGGCTTGCGCGGAACTACTAAACCGCTTGTGATGTAGTAGTTTTCACTAGTAGAGGTGAGGTCACCTTGGGGTGCGCTTCCGCCTGGTTTGTGACAACTCACACAGTAACTGTTGAAGACTGCACGGGCTGATGCGAAATGTGTATTGGGAGCCGCTGCTTTTACAAATTGACGACTAACCGTAGAAACATTACCTGCGGCGTCTGTTTGAGTGACCGTAACTGTTTTGTTACCGTCTCCTGACGAAAAAGTAATCGCCATTGAGTAAGCTTGCGATGCACAGTTTGCTGTGACCATAGATGCCACACCTGCGCCAGAAGCTTTTACTTGGAGCCCGTTTTCACAAGCCCCCGCGATTGTAAGACCCGCTTCGGCACTTGTATTTGCGGCAGGGGATGCAATCGTAAGGTTGGGTTTTACTGTATCTTTATTTAAGGTCACGTTTGCTGAAGCAATGTTTCCTGCCGCATCTGTTTGTTCTGCTTTAATTGCCTTTGAACCTTCACCTGATGAAAGCGTCACAAGTTTTGAATACATTCCAAGTGAACAAGGAGCCGTTGTGGGCGCAGATAGTCCTGTACCCGAAAGCGAAACGCTGAATCCGGTTTCGCAAGCTCCAGTTATGGTCGCTTCGCTGCCAACATAAGAATTGTTAGTAGGTGCTACAATCGTTAAAGACGGGATAGTAGCATCTCGAACAACAGTTTTGCTTGCAGTGCCCGCGTTACCTGCGGCATCAGTTTGGCGAGCGGTGAAGGCTTTGCTTCCATCGCCTGCTGAAAGCACGAGGCTCGCTGAGTATGCGCCATTCGTGCAAGCGGAATTGACGGCTGCACTTAGACCCGCACCTTGAAGACTCACGCTTAGGCCTGATTCACATATACCTGATACACTCACACTAGTCTTTACCAAAGCATTGTCAGCAGGCTGCGAGATTGTGATCATCGGAGCAACGCTGTCTTTAGTAAAGCTACGGCTCACCGTTGAGTTCACACCACTCAAACTTTGCTGAACAACAACCGTTTTTAGACCTTCGCCCGCGGAAAATGTAAGAGCCCGAGAATAAACGCCGTTTGCGCATGTGACGTTGTTTGCTGCTTGAATATCACCAGAGAAAGAAACAACTCCGTTGTTATCACACACACCACTCAGAGTTATGCTTCCTTTAGATAATGAGTTCGCAGCTGGCTGGGAAATTGCGAGATTTGAAGTGGGGGTCGTTACTGAAATAGTTCGAGCGACTGCCGCCACGTTCCCAGCTAGGTCTGTTTGGCGAGCTTCAAAACTTCGGCTCCCCGTCCCTGAAACTAAAATCACAGTACCGCTGTAGACAGAATTCGTACAGTTGATCTGAACTGACGAAGATAAACCCGCACCTTGTAATATTACAGGGCGACCAGTTTCGCAGGCACCAGCAACTGAAAGAGAAGTCGAAGTCACCGAGGCATTCATGGCGGGCGCTGTGATCGTCAATTGCGGCGCCACTGAATCTTTTGTTACAGATAGATTTACTTCGACTACGTTTTGAGAAGCATCAGTTTGCTTAACTAAAAGAGCCTTCATTCCGTCGGCCGCAGTCAATGTTAAACTGGTGGTGAAATTTCCACTCGCGCAGTTTACGTTTTGCGCTTGGGTAAGACCTGTGCCGCTAATTTGAACCGGTAGGCCCGCTTCACAAACACCCGAGACTGTAAGGGCTGTCCCCATCACATAAGAACCGTTTGCGGGAGAACTCACCAAAAGTGTTGGAGGGTTTGTATCTGGGTCCCAAGCCATCATATCGCCACCGATATTCCCGGCTTTATCTTTTTGTTGAAGCTCAAGCATTTTTGCTGTTGCGGCACCGGAGCTCAACTGAGCAGACACCTGAAAGGTTCCGCTAGCACAAGTGTTCGCACTGAGTGAAGCGATGTCTCCGCTAAAGATAAGAGGCAAACCAACTTCACAAGTTCCACTGATGACCACATAGTTGTTCATGGGAACTACATTAATGATATCAAGCACAGGTGCTTTGGTATCTTTAATTACTGTAACTGACGCCTGATATTTACGGCCAGGATCAGAAGTTGTTCCGACGATCACTTTAGGACCGTCTTCACCCGTCAGCTCGATGTCTTGTGCGAACTCACCGGTTTCACAGTCCACATTGTAGGCGGTTACACCATCAATGCTAATTTTAAGTAACTCACCTTTTAAACATGCACCACGAAGTAAGAAATTGGTTTTGGTAAATTCAGGCACTAGCGCCATATCAAAGAATAAGGGGTCGCTAATAGAGCCTAAATCGAGAGCCGGCAAAGACTGTGCGGATTTAAAACTTCCACTGCATGAGTTAAACAGCATTGGAGTTATCGTTAAACAGGCCAGTAAACCGTAAGTGCGGATCATCCATCCAAGCTGAAATAATGGACCACGGATCTTGAACCACAGACTCACAAAATGTCGTTTCATATTTAGCCCCACGGTATTCTCCTGCTTGTCTAACGTTAACCTATCGGATCTAAAGGCTCTAAACTTATCCTTAAGCTGTCCCAACATGAGGCGCACAATAATTAAAGTTAGTTTTCTGGACTCCCCTGCCCCTACCGACAATTGCAAAAACGTCGCACTGATCAAACAAGTTCTGGTGAGGCGTGGCCGTTATCTTTATGACAGTGTAGAAAGAATCAACAAAAGTTGAGCGCATCAGATTGAGAATAAAAAAAGCCTCCTTGAGGAAGGAGGCTAATTATATTGGACTGGATTGCGTCGTAATTAGAAAGTAATCATGGAGCTTACTATAAGCCCGCCCGAGCAACGCTCTTGCATCCAATCTGAACTGTAGATTGAAACACCTTCATCGGTCTTTTTTATAAAGAAGTGCTGGGGGTTTTCAGAAACTACTACAGGGGTCGCAAGGTAAGTGTTTTTACCTTGAAGAGTCAGAGTGTACTCGATGACCACTCCCTCGCCATCGATAACTTTTGCAGATTTTAAATCTTCGGCAAGTTGAATTCTTTCACCAACCGGAGTGCGCGCTTCGGCGACATCACGGTAAACAGTACCCGTTTCACACTTGCGACTTTCGACTTTGAACCATGCGCCTTCTTCAGCGTGAACAAGTGGAAGTGTGAAAACTGTAAGCACTGTTAGAAGTATTTTCATAAGACCATCCCTAGGGTTTAGATACCGGACTCGTTTCAACTATTTAGCAATGAATGTGCCGTTGTTAGTCACCACTAAGTTTATCTTTCATGGAGACTTGTGATCGCGCGCAATTCGTTGCCACTTTAGCCGGGACTCATTCGTGCAAAACATCACAGCATGAAAGTCGCAAGCATGGTTGCTACCGCATTTTTCATATTGTTCTCCCAGCTCACACTGGCCAAGGACGGCCCCGGCACTTCAACTTGCCCGGTTAACCTCGCTTTAGGGCAAGAGGAGCACAATGCATTTATTTCATTTAACGCTCGCCTAAGTCATCTTCAGAGGTACTACGGTACTCCCATGTTCATGACCGAACTGAATGAGATTCTAGCCACCGAGTGGCCCGAAGATCGAGTGATCGACATTTCGGCCACCTTTATGGAGCGAGTTCTAAACCGAGTCGAACAAGAGTATCTAAAAGACTCAATCGCCGCGTCCCTTGGACTCGACAATCAACACTGGTGGGAATTCGAAAGAGTCATGCGGAACGTGACTTTGTTTGGTCGATTGAGCGGCAACAAACATGGGGCCTTCACTCGAAAAACATTGGCACTGATGGAGGCCATCAAACGGACTCCCGCTAAATATTTTAGAACCCAGGGCCTTAATGCAGAAGAAAGAGAAGTCTATAAAGCACGCGCCATCTCAAGGCTCGCCAATATGGTTCTCTATATAGAGCGTTGGAGCGAAATCAACCGGGAGATTGCAAAACTTCGAGCCGAAGCCTCTGGCCGGCAGTTGATGATAGGTACACTTGGACTGACCTCAGCCGGCATATTGGTTGCGAGTTTAGTATATGCAGGACCGATCGTAACAGGAGCCGGAGCCTTCGCTGGAAAGTTTGCAGCCGATACAATAGTCGCCACACAGCTTATTCGTTTAGGACAAGCGGCATCAGGCGCACTTTTAGGAGGAGTCGGCGGTCCGATTACTTTGTTACTTGCAGATTCAACGACAACAATTCTTCAAGCGCAGCGCATGAGTGCAGACAACGGAACGGTTTACGTTTGTGAACTTGACCGCCAAATTCAAGAATGGCGCGAACGCGGAGTTGGCCCTTACCTGGGTGTCGCAGCTCTTGGCGCGGGCTCAGGAATGCTCGGTGGAGTCCTCACCTTTCACAAAGTCGGCGCGCAAGTCGTACTGCACGCAACCTCCTTTGGTGTGGCGGTGATGAATCTCTATTCGCTTGGGCAACTGCACGACAACTCAATGCGTTCACTTGCTGAATATAAATTAGCGCAAATTGAAATGGAGCGAGGAAACCGCCCCAAAGCCAAAGAACATTTAAGAAATTCTCGAGCCTACGCGCAACGTTCGGGTGAACGTTTACTTGAATCGATTATCGTCACTGCACTCAGTGCTTCAATCGGTGCAGGCTTTAAGGCTGCACTTTTTGAAGGCGAAGCTGCTATTAGAATTTTGTTTGCGAACTCGTCCGATACACTGCCGCTCGCGGCAGGAGTGGCAATTGAAGCGATCTCAGACTTAAAAACCGATTTAAAATAAAGCAAGCTTCACTTAGGTCTAGTAGGCTTTCTTTTCCATAGTCTCCAAATACAAAGTAAATCAAATGCTTACAAGTTAACGTCGCGTTTCGTGACTATGAAGACGCCAAGTTTTAAGATCGGTTGCCACTCAGTAAAAGGAGCAATCATGATCGAAGAACTCCTACATCAAGGTTTTTCAAATTCTCCCGAAGAATCAACAGATTTTATGAACGCCCTTTTTTCGTCGGTCGATGATGGCATCATCGTCAGCGACCAGAACGGCAAAATAATTTTTTGTAACGATGCCGCGCTCAGAATAAACGATGACGAAGAATTCCCGATCGAACCAGGAGATCGTATAAGTCACTACTCAGCAAAATCCGGCGATTCTGAGCGCCATCTTTCTGTCGAAGAATTACCGATCGCGAGAGCGCTCTTAATAGGCGAAGTAAAAGGCCAAGAAGTTATTTTAACCAGCGCAAAGGGTCGCAAAAAAATTCTGGTATGCAACGGACGCTCTCTTTATAACAAAGATCGACAAAAAATTGGCGCCGTACTTGTATTTCATGATGATACGGTTCAACAAGATGCAAAACAGAAACGCTCCGACCTTGAAAAAGAACGACTTAAACTTCTGCACATAAATTCTGAACTAGAAAACTTCTCTGCAATTGCTGCACATGACTTAAAGTCGCCCTTAAACTCAATCACCCAGTTCGCCGAACATATCAAAGACGACTTCGGAGATTCTCTTCAACCTGAGGCTGCTGAAATGCTTCAGTATATAGTGAATGCCGGCAACAGAATGCGAACATTGATAGATGATCTGCTAACCTATGCGCGCGCCGGAGAAGACCTTGGTAAGCTTACATCTTTCGATCTGCATTTACTCGTTGAAGAGGTAAAAGTCTCTTTACAGGGCCAAATTGAAAAAACAGGAGCTTCACTTGAAATCGAAAATCTGCCCGTCATTTACGGAGATCGAGTTGGAGTGTCACAATTGTTCACGAACTTGCTCTCGAATGCATTAAAATACCGAAGTCATAAACCTCCGATTATAAAAGTAAAGGTCGCGTGCGACGACCGCTTCTGGCAATTTCAAGTCGAAGATAACGGCATCGGAATTCAAGCAAAAGATCAAAGTGCCGCCTTCGATCTTTTTAAGAGAGTTGAAGGATCACAACAGGCCGAAGGCACTGGTCTTGGGCTGCCCATCTGCAAACGCGTGGTTGAGTTTCACGGAGGAAAGCTTTGGATCGAATCAGAGCCCGGCCGAGGCTCTACCTTCTTTTTTACTTTGCCGAAAGTTTCGCGCTAACGTTTTTAACAAAAACCTCTCGGGGTGTCTTGATTCCTTCTTTTTGACTTACGATCTCACCCTCGCGGCTTACAAAGTAAATAATATTAGAATGAATAAAATCACCATTCGCTAAACGTTTGTATCTTACTCCAAGAGCAGCCGCGAGTTCCGCCACAGCATCGGCATTTGATGTATAGAGTTCCCAGTGTGAAGGGAGCTTTCGCTTTTTAACAAAAGTTGCCAGCGACTCGGGAGTTTCACGAAACGAATCGAGCGAAAAAATCGACACTTTCATTTTTTCTTTAGTTTTTGCCTCTAGATCGCGCGTGATGTCTTTTAAATCTTCGACTATTAAAGGACAGGCTGTTTCGCATCTTGTGAAAAGCATAACAACAAGCCGAGGACTTCCTTGAAGGCTCGAAATTTTAACACTCTCGCCTTTTTGGTTTTTCCATTCTGAAGCAAGCTGAAAAATCGACGAACCCGAGATAGGAGTTTGCGCCTCAAGTTCTTGCTCTGCCTCGTGATGATGACCGTGCTTATGCTCCTGCGCGTAACTCATTTGAACGAAAACAAGAAGGCTTAGAAAAAGTAATTTCATTTGGAACCTTTCGCTACATCCCTGACACACCGAAAACCAAGGTTTGCTGAACTATATTTAGCTGTCAGACTACTCCTGAAAGCAAACCTCATAAAAGCCGCATAAAGTTTTGGATCTTTTGCATTTAAGGCCGCGCCTCCACAAAAAAGCTGATCCTTAGACGACCCACCTCTTGAATCGCCCGACATAATTGTTTCTGCAAAATTATCGACCCATTCCCAAATCAGCCCGTGCATATCTTTAACGCCGTATTTATTTGCCTTTTCGGTTCCGACTGCTCGAAGCGTAGAGCCTGGCTTTGCGTACCATGCTAAAATTTTTTCTTCGTTCTTCGGGCTTTGCGCATCACTTGCCACTTCCCATTCTGCAATTGTCGGAAGTCGCTGGCCCTGTGCCGCACAATATTTACGTGCAACAAACCACGAGACATTGGTAACAGGAAAATTCGCCTCAGTATCTTTAAAGCTAAGATCGCCCGTCCAATGCGCAAGATACCCGCTGTCAGCAAAGATCTTCGCAATTCTTGATTTAGAATATTCGGGATGTTCTTTAATAAAACCAAGAAACTGTTGATTGGTGACTGGAGTCTCGTCGACCTTGAGTGGGCCTACCATAACATTGGCTTCACCCGGATCTCGAAAGACCGGGCGATAGGTTTGTTTGGGTAAGTTCACTTCTTTAGTTAAAATGTTCTTTGCGAAAACAGTGATCGAAAAAAACAAACTCATAATTATAAAGGCAAACCTCATTTCACGCTTTTCACTTCCTCAACGGTGGCAGCATCGCCTTTATTGCCCCAAGAGTTTCTGATGTAAGTAATGACGCTGGCAATATCATCATCTGATAATCCTAAGGCAGGCATCACGCTGTTATACGTTTTTTCGTTGACGGTAACGGGACCTTCCAGCCCGTGCTTTACAACTTTAATTGAACGAAGTTTATCAGCCATGAGGTAATCGGATTTTGCTAGAGGAGGAAATGCGGATTCGATTCCCTCCCCGTTCTCTTGGTGGCAGG
>CAZDFM010000089.1:0-7903 GCA_964504465.1 uncultured Pseudobdellovibrionaceae bacterium
ATGTCGCCCTCATTCATGTCTCGCCCCCTGACCGACATGGCTACTGCTCGTTAGGGACGAGCGTTGATATAACGGTTGCCGCAATTGAGACTGCAAAACTGATAGTTGCCCAGATCAATCCACAGATGCCCCGAGTTCACGGCGATGGATTTATCCATATGAGCAGAATTGACCAATATATAGAGGTCGATGAACTTCTTCCTCAGCAGGCCTATACTCAACCAGATGAAATTGAAAAACGAATTGGTGAAAAAGTCGCCGGTATTATTGAAGATGGATCAACCTTACAGGTAGGAATTGGAGCAGTTCCAAATGCGGTTTTACAGTCTTTAAGGCAACACCGCCATTTAGGATTGCACACTGAAATGTGGTCTGACGGAGCCTTAGACCTCATTCAGTGTGGCGCAATTGACAATTCTCAAAAATATGTTCATCGAGGCTCTTCTGTCTCAGGATTCCTGATAGGAAGTGAGAAGCTCTATGAATTTGTCGACGATAACCCACATGTTCTTCAACTAGATATTAGCTACGTCAATAAGCCCGAAACAATCGCTCGAAATCCTAAAGTGGTAGCGATCAATTCGGCAGTGGAGATTGATCTCACGGGACAAGTCTGCGCTGACTCCGTCGGCACAAGAATTATTTCAGGTGTGGGTGGGCAAATGGACTTTATGAGGGGGGCGGCTATGTCCAAAGGGGGAAAGCCCATCATCGCAATTAAGAGTCGGACACTTTCTGGCCGTTCCAGACTAGTGCCGACTTTAAGAGATGGAGCCGGTGTCGTCACGACTCGGGCGCATGTACATTACGTTGCGACAGAATACGGTTTAGTTGACCTTTACGGAGCGTCTTTGTCAGAGCGTTCGAAAATGTTAATCAGTATTGCTCATCCGGAAGATCGAGAAGAACTTGCTCGCGCAGCATATAAGAGTATGCGCGCCTAAAAAAAGTGTTTTAACTTGAAAGTGAGTCGCGCATGAAAATAAGCATAATTTACGCCAGCCGATATAGCCAAACGAGAAAAATAGCTGAGTTTATATGGAAAGAGCTGACGATGAATTCTCGGGGCAAAGAGTTCACTCAATTATTTGAGATCTTAGACGGCGAGAAAAATGAGCAGATATCTTTAGACGCCGACCTGTTTTTTATCGGAGTTCCAGTTTATGCCGGAAAATTTTCTAAATCTTTAATTCGTTGGATACACAAAAACAAAAAGCTATTGTCAAAAAAGCAGCTGGTTTATTTTACAGTGAGCCTGAATAGGGCGGATCAGCGGCCCCAAGCGCGAATCGAGGACGATCGGCTTCTTCGAGAATTTGTAGATGCTTGTGGCCTTGTTCCTACACATGTCGCAAGCTTCGCGGGCGCATTGAAATACACACAGTATGGCTTCTTAAAAAAGATCGTGATGAGACGTATCAGCCAAGCTGCAGCCGGACCTACCGACACTTTAAAAGATTATGAATTTACGGACTGGGAACAAGTAAAAAGCTTTGTAAAGTCAGCACTCGAGAAGAATCCGGAGTCTCCATTTTTGTTAGCAAATCGATTTCCGTTGCAAAGAAATCTTGATCGCTTACTACCGGTTTATGATGTTACCTGGAAAACTAGCCTTGAGATCAATCAGAGTGCGGCCAGAGTGTTTGATGGGATCGGAGATATACCTGCTAAATATGGAAGAGTTATTAAACATGATTCGCCCGCAAACGAGATCTTGGTCGGAAATATGGCAAGACTGTGGCAGTGGACACACCATGATCGCGCTCTTAATATGAATGAATTTATTAAATTTAATCAGCACGGCTATTTTAAATTCGCTGCGAGCATATTGATTCAGCCCCTCGAAAATACCTTCACCTCTTCAGCCCATCTCGAATTTAGAATTCACTTTCTTCATTCAAAACAGGGAGAGTTTTTGGGGAGCAGTTTGAAGTTCTTTGATCCGATAGTGAAGATGTTTTTTGCGCAGCTCTTGCGAAAACTCGAGCAAAGATCTGAGCGAATGCAGCAGTTTTATATTTCAGAACCAGTTAAGAGCAATATCAACAAAGAGGGAGAAAAGTATCATGGCTAAATCGAAGAGAATTTCAAACGTTAGCAGAGGTAATATAATTTGGGCCCTGGACCCTACGCAAGATCCACAGGGGTCTAAAGAACTAGTGAAGCAATTAAAACTTTGGGCTCAAGTACTGGGATGCAAGGTGCAACCGGTTTCGATCTTTCCGCAATCGTTACTAGACCTTCAGTTGGAGCGCTTATTTATGGCGAAAGGAGGTTTTGAGGAACTCGCAAACGCGGCGGTTAAATCTTTTCTAAAGAAAGTGGGGGCAGTCGATTTTTTGTCGCCAGAACTGATTTTTATTAAGAGCAATTCGGCAAGAAAAATGGCAAAAACTCTCGTAGAGCGTGCGGATCGTACACAAGCGCCATTGATTTTTGCCCTCACTCGAGGACAAACGAGTTGGAATCCGTTTAGGCTTGGAGGCTTCACCGAAACCTTGCTGGCGGTTTCCAACACTCCTCTATTATTATTAAGTCCCTTAGCCAAATCGCGCGATGAGATCTCGAATGTCTTATATCCCACTGACTTCAATCCGGAATCAAAGCAGGTTATGGTTCAAGTATTGCCTTGGATAAAAACTTTCAAAGCAAAATTCACACTTCTGAATTTGGTAGAAAGATTAGATATGTATCCATCGGAGTTCGATAGTAAAATGCAGGCACGTATCATAAGTGTTGAAAAAGCGCTGCTTGAAATTGAAACAAAACGAATTAAAAAGGCGAAAATTTGGTCTGAATTTCTCACCAGCAAAGGTCTCGAAGTGGGTACAGTTATTGAGCGGCAAGATTCCGCTCCTGGCAAGGCCATTATTGATGCGGCGAAAGATGCACAAGCAGATTTGATCGCCATGCCTACGTACAGTGGAACTTTAACTCAGCGACTTATAGGCAGTGTCGCGCGCGATGTATTGATGCAATCGGACTGTCCAGTACTGATCGTTCATCACGAGGTGAAACGCCGAAGGCCAAATCGCATTAGAAGACTTGCGAAACACAGCCGCGGCACTGCATCGCAGAGCTTAACGCACTAATTCGCGCCTTCGAAACGGCCTGAAATATTCTCGATTTTTATTCGGTAAACGATGGCACTGGCGAAGATCGCGTCAGTGTCAATTTCGATGTTCGAAAATTTCGGTTGGCTCACAAGGCTGGTGATTCTCTTTATGAGGAGCCGCATACCCATTGCCGACTGTATGTCATTGAGTTCTTCGAAGATGCCGTTGATGAGAACGCTTTTCCAATTGAAGAGGTTTTGTATTTCTTCAACTTGTAAACACACTTTGGGGTGGTCTCTCATCAAGGATATTTTGTGTCCTGGTTTAGAATGAGAATAGATATAGCCATCTTCCATAGCATAAGTCACAGGCGTGACATAAGCTTGGTCTGAATCTGTGCAGCCCAGATGCCCATAGTAGTTTCTTTCGAGTATTTCTAAATTCTCGCGTGGATCCAAAATGCTGATTTTTCCATGTTCATATTTCACTTTTTTCTCCTTTTTGGAAACTATGGTGCAACAAGCATTCCTGGAGCTGTTCAGTTCAAATCGAGCACCGGTCTAAAATTGCGGCGTTTCGGTTATAAGTGAGCGTTTTTGTCTCAGCTCACGAATCTTATTGGGCAATTTTGTCTCGATGAGAGGTAGCCACAGCCCTTGATCTGTTTCAGTGTGGCAGGGAAATTGAAGCGTAAGGGTTTGGAGGTCCTATGTTTGATGTCGCTAATTTTCAAACGGATAGAGCCAGACAAAGTAGAATTAGATTCTTAGAGGTGCTCCAAGATACCAACAGAAAGCTCAGCGCGGGTCTGACAGACGAAAAAGTGTTAGATTTCCTTTTTGAATCGCTCGCGGGAATCATCCCTTTTGACCGTATCGGGATTGCCATATTGGAGGATAACGACAGAAAATTACGTCTCAGCTGGGTAAAGAGTCGGGGTTCAATCCATTATTTAGTTAAAAACTATGTGGCTTTGGTTAAAGGCAGTTCTCTCGAGGCTCTCTTAAAGACGGGACAGCCGCGCATAATAAATGATCTTGAGCAATATCTTGAGGCACACCCAGAATCGATATCTACACAACTAGTCGTCAAAGACGGAATCCGGTCGAACTTCGCGTGCCCACTTCAGGCAAAAGGAAAAATGATTGGCATCGTATTTTTTTCGAGTATGCAAAAACACACTTATGCCGATCAGCACGTTGAAACATTTTTGGATATCGCCGAAGAGTTCTCAATTATCATTGAGCAAGCAAAACTTCGTAAATATTTTGAGTCTACAGAATGTTCAGATCGCACCTTGTCTGAGGTCATTCACGATCTTCGCGCGCCGTTAAGTACAATTCAGGGATATTTAAATATGGCCACGAGTGAAAAGTGGTTTTCCGCTTTATCGGCGGAAGTGAGACAAGTATTTCAGGTGATCGAGCGAAATAGTCTACACATGTTGAACCTGCTCGATGAACTTGCAGAACTCAAACAAGCTCGCGATCTCGACAATTTTATAAGACTCGAAGAGGTTGAGCTCCAGGATTTCGTGAATTCGGTTTCGGATTCTGGGTGGGCATTGGCAAGTAGGAAGGGCTTAAGTTTTGAAAAACATATTTCGCCAAAGGTTCCAAAGTATGGCCATTTCGATCCTACCAAAATTCGCCGAGTCCTTGAGAATTTGTTAACGAATGCTGTTAAATTCTCGTCGCAGGGAAAGATCACCTTGATGGTTGATGTCGAGGCTAACCAGCTGTGTTTTTCCGTCGCTGATCAAGGCTTAGGCATTCAAACAAGCGAACAAAACAAACTGTTTACGGAATTCGGTAAAACAAGCACTCTCCCTACGGGTGGAGAAAGTAGTACTGGGTTGGGCCTTGCGATTGTTAAAAACATTATTGACGCTCATGGTGGCAAAATCTTTGTAACCAGCAAGGTCAATGAAGGCTCTACTTTTAAAGTTTGTATTCCGTCAGCTGTTTAAATGGGGAAAAACGATCTACAATGAAACTCCCACCGAAAGCAAAACTCGGCGAAGTGAATTTCGGTTTTTTTTGACCGTTTTACCGCAGTTCACTCGTAACATTTCACTTAAAGGATGCTGCGTTCGAATTGTTCAAGGCTTTTAATGAACTTCACTTTCTTTTGCTGCACTTTAGAATGGTTTTGTAGCTCGTAACTTCGCTCTCCTGCGAGCCACAAGGTCGCGTGAGTTGGTAACAAATTTACAAGCTCGGTTATGTATTTCGAAAGCTGTTTGGTCGAAAGCGCATGCATGGGTGCCGAAATGCCTGTTACATAGTGTGTGCTTCCGGTGGCTTCTCCAGCTTTTACGAGAGAGAGGGCTGGCATATTGGGCCCCAGATAAAAAACCCGTTTTCGATTTAATACACAAAGAATTGACGCAATCAGAATTCCGAACTCATGGTGATCATCTTCTGGAGTCGAAAATACAATGGGAGCCGAGTCTTTAAAGCGCGTTGAGTTTTCGGTTGAGAACAAAAGGCCCGTCAAAATATTGCGCACAATTGCAGAGGCCGCATGTTCATGAAAAATATCGAGGTCGCCCTCAAAAACCAAAGTGCCAAGCCTTCGCATAAAGGGAGCAACTAGCTCAAGCAGAAAGCTACGTGTGTCGAGCTTCATTTGAGAGCTTTTAAGGAGTTCGCTAAAATTGGAAAGATCCATTTGCCGGAGCGAGCTCTCAAGCTCATCGAGCGCGTCCGCACGAGGGACTTTGGTATTTGTTTTGGCTGTCGCAAGAGTCAAGGCTTTGAGTTTTGAGACCTCAAGAGCCGCAAGATCCCGAATGGTGTGGCCCTGATCGATAAGATTTCGGATAAGCTGCAGACGCTCGACATCTTTCTCAGAATAAAGTCTTCGGCCGGTCGGAGAGCGGTGAGGATGAGTTACATTATGGCGTCGTTCCCAAGCGCGCAGTGTGAATTCAGTAAGGCCCGTGAGCTTGGCCACGGCACCGATGCTTAAACGATCCATAAAGATTCCATGTGCGCCAGCGCTCCTTTAGATTCAGTTAATAGCGCGCTGTCTAAGTTTTGTCTATATGTTATTTTGGCAAATTAGAGGGAGAAAAGTCAGAAATGCTTGCTAATACCTATACTAATGTTAGACATGTGGCCATGAAAGCAACCAAGTCTTCTCAGCATGAATCACGGCGAAACCTCATTTTAATAGGCGCGGGGCTTAACAATGCTCTGATCGCGTGGTTTGTGAAACGCCGAAATCCAGCTCTAAAAATCACGGTTCTTGAAAAGTCTAGGTCAATGGACGAGCTTCGCACATGGTCTTTTCATGAAAATGATGTGGAGTTTTTAGAAGAACTTAAGCCGCTGGTCTATTGTGGTTGGCCTGGCCACGAGGTGAAGTTCCCGAAGTACTCTAGAAAATTTCAGTCGGAATACTTTTGCGTAAAACCCAAGCAGTTACAGAAGGAACTTGCGGGCATCTTGATGTCCGAGCTCAAATTTTTGTCTGAGGTCATAAATATCGACACGCACCAGGTTACCCTAAAATCTGGAGAAACTTTCGAGGCCGATTGTGTAATTGATGGACGAGGCGCACAAAGAATGACCTCAGTCGCCTACCAGAAGTTTTTAGGTTTAACTCTTAGGTTTAAAAAACCGCACGGTTTATCGTACCCAATTTTGATGGATGCAAATGTTCCACAACTTGACGGCTACCGGTTTTTTTATGTGCTCCCGTTTAGTTCGGATCAGCTTTTAATCGAAGACACCAGGTACAGCTCCAAATCCGAAATCGATTTGCAAAAGTATGAACAAGATATTTTGACTTACGCTGAGAAACACTTTGGCCCGATCGAAGAAATTTGTGAGCGTGAGTCTGGGGTGCTTCCTCTGCCAATGGATTCCGATTTTCAGTCAACACTTTCTGAGGGTACGAAAGTTCCCTTGAGCGGTTATGCAGGGGGATTTTTTCATCCCGTGACCGGATATTCTTTGCCTGATGGGGTGAGAATCGCGGACAGAATTTCGAAGTTAAGCCGTTTGACTACCGAAGGCGTTAAAGAAGTTTTAGACCGCTATACGGACGAGCGAAGCTCTCGCACCAAATTTTTCTGTATGCTCAACCGAATGATGTTTTTAGCGGCTCCCGAAACTGAACGATACAAGGTATTCGAATACTTTTATAAAGGTTCCGACAGGCTCATCGAGAATTTTTACTCGGGTAATTTGACCTATTCGGATCGGCTTTTATTTTTTAAAGGAAAACCGCCAGTTGCGGTTTGGCCCGCTTTAAAAGCTATCGCGAAGCCTGTGAGAACTTCTGGAGTGGCTCATGGAACCTAGAATGTCGCTTTTACCCCAGGGGAATGAGTTAGATCTGTTTTTAAATCTAGCAAACGCAAGCCAGCTCGAAGATCTTTTTGCGAAATCGCTTGTTGAACCCTTAACAAGGCTTATCGAAAGGCCCCGAAAAAATGTGCGCGCGAATTTGGTTGAGTTAGGCTTTAGGGTTGGAAGTCGCATTTCTAAGTCGGATATTGCGAGCGATAGAGTCGCGGCGGTTAAAGATTTGTGTGAAATCCTTGAACTCCTGCATGCGGCTTCGATTGTTGTAGATGACATAGAAGACGGGAGCTTTGAACGCCGTGGTGGTCCGGCACTTCATATGGAGTTTGGGATTCCTGTCGCCTTAAATGCTGGCAACTGGCTTTATTTTTTGCCATTTAAACGAATCGAAGAACTTTCTCTCCCTGAGTCTTGTAAGGCACTACTCATTGCCGAATGTCACCGCACTTTATTGCGTGCTCATTATGGTCAGGCGCTTGATGTTGGAATCTCAGTCGACTCTCTCGCACAAGGGCGGGTTCCTCAGGCAGT
>CAZDFM010000090.1:0-7883 GCA_964504465.1 uncultured Pseudobdellovibrionaceae bacterium
GGCGCGCTGCGCCAGCGCATCGGCGAGCACCTGGAGAATTTGCGCATCCCCGACTCCACCACTTAAGGCGCAGAGAACTTTTTCACCGGCTGGAACTTTTGCGCGAATATCACTCATCAAATGATCCGCGATATAACTGGCTTTCCAGTCTTGTTTGCCTTTACAGAAATCAAATACAAAAGCTTTCAGTAGGTCCAAGCCTTTTTCAGTGTGACTTACTTCGGGGTGAAATTGAAAAGCCCATGCACGGTCTGATCTCATCGCAGCCGGATGTCCTCCTCCTGAAGTTGCCCAAAGTTTAAAATCTTTTGGCAGAGTTTCGACTACGTCCCCGTGACTCATCCAAACTTTTTGCTGAAGCGGAATATCTTTTGTAACCGCACTTTGCCATTCAACTCGGTTTGAGCCGTACTCTCGTTTGTTCGATGAAGTGACTTTGCCGCCAAGTTGGTTTGCAAGAAGCTGCATGCCGTAGCAAATTCCTAAAACTGGTGCGATTTCAAGCAGAGGTTTTACATCAATCACAGGTGCATCTTTATCGAAAACCGAAGAGGGTCCACCGCTTAAAATAATTCCGCGTGGTTCTTTTGCTCTGATCTCTTCGATAGGAGTGTCGAACAAAACGAGTTCTGAATACACTTCGAGTTCGCGAAGTCTTCGCGCAATAAGTTGCGTAAATTGAGATCCAAAATCTAATACCAAAAACCCGTTTTTCATGTCCCGCCTTATAAGGAGAAGATCAAAATATGCACTTGAGAAGTGAAGCCCCTACCATATCGTTTTCTCCCTTTCTGGTCCAGTAGGACTGCCTGCGTTAACCAGAGGTCCGCACTTCGAAAAGCTTAAGGGAAATCCCATTTTGAAACGGGCGTTAAGTCCTTGGGCAGCTGCTCAAGGCTAAGGCGCAGTCTCTTAATTAGACTGAGTAAAATCGAGTACTTACAAGCTCCTTCAAGGGGCTTGGTCTTGCACTCCAATAGAGACGAGGGACCTACCTCAAGGAGAAGGCATGTTTAAATTCTACTCTCAACTCACTTTGGCTGTCGGCTTCGGGATGATTTCACTGAGCTCTATCGTCTTGGCTAAGGAAACTGTGTCGAACAAACCTGGTGCTGCGGCTCCTAAAAGTACTTCTACCGCTCAAGCGTCTCCCTCACAAAAGCTCTGCAGCGAAAAGCTCACAACCGAAATGGCAATCGAACTTGAAGAACTCAACCAAAACTGGAAAGCCAGCGTGTCGCTCTGTCAAAGCAAAGAGCAAACCTCAACACCCGCTCAACTTGAAACGATCAAAAACTACAACGCGTTCATAAAGCGTTCTCAACCCAGCCTTTCACGTTCACATAAACTCTACGGTGAGCATCTGATTGCAAAAGGTCTAAGCGAGCTCACCGACGCAAAAGCTGCAGCGGACGAGAAGTACACACAAAGTCTTCAAACCGCATCAAACCTTCACCTCCGCAATAAAGAACTTTTTTGTGCCGAGCGACTTTTTAAATTAAAACACGACTTACTTTCAATCCCAGATGAAGCCGCCCTTTGTAAAAAACTTGAAAAAATCTTGGCTGACAAAGCCGCTCCGGAGGACCGATCACAAGACAAAATTCAAGCAACTTCAATCAAACCCAGCCGAGTCATTCTCAACGATGAGGCACAGCCTATTGGCGATGCGCCGGCTTCTGAGTGGCGACCTCCTACCTATTTAAGCGGTGGAGGCTCAGCTCCGCTTCTCAATCAAAGCGGCGAATTCAGTAGCCTTAGCGACCCTGGTGATCGTGCCAATATAAAAGCCCAAGAGTTTAGCGTTCCAGGGAAAGACACACCTATGGAAGATTTTTTCTCAGAGAGCTTAAGAAAAAGTCGTGAACGCGCGCTGGCTCGAAGCACATCAGAATGTTTAAGCCAAAATTCTCAGAGTGCGACCCAAACTTATTGGACTTTAAGATCGCGCATGAAAGCCGCAGCCTCAAGCTGTCAAAGCCAAGCGGGAATCGACTGGCAAGCCAATTGGAAACAGTTTTCGAGCTCAAACCCAGTAACTGGTTTTAAGCCTCAACTCCCCGCCGGGATGACCGAAAAAGAGTTTGAGCAAGAGCAGGTACGCCTGGCGCAACAACGTATCAACGAGCAACGACGAATTTGCGAGAATGAGAATTTTCAACGCGACTTTCAAGAAGCAGTTCGCATGAACTCAGCCCAAATTGAAGATCAGATCGCTGAAAGTATTTGCGAAATTAAAACCGAGTAGCCTTAGGCTCGAGCAGTGCCCTGAACAAAAGTGTAATGAAAAACGCCGCGCTGATCGGTCTTTGCTAAATCAAACTCGGCCTTTACTTTAGAAATCATGTCTTGAGGAACTTTGCCCTCGGAGACCAGTTTGTCGTTCGCACTTTTAAAAATATTAAAGAAGTAATCTAAGAACTGTTCTTTTTGTTTCGGGTCGCGGTGATCAAACTGCATGGGCCGAAAATTCACCGCAATATCTTTAAACCCTGCCTCAGAATAGAGATTGCCCAACTGCAAACCCACAAAAGGATGACCCTGAATGTTCCACTGAAGGTCATTAAACTCGTACCAGTACTTTAAGGTATGCGGCGAATACGGATCTACAAACAAAGAGGAATTGTTCACCTCGGTTGCAGTGATAACTCCGCCGGGTTTAAGTTTTGCTTTAACTTGTTTAAGGACTGCAAGCGGATCTGGCACATGCTCTAGGAACCAACAAATAAAACTTCCGTCAAAACTATCATCTTTGAGGATCGAAAGATCTGTCGCATCGGCTTGAATGATTTCGATTTGCCCTGATTTAACAAAACGGTCCAGTCGTTTTTTAGCCAAATTAATTTGCTCGTCAGAGATATCAATACAGGTAATTTGAATCTGAGGATAACGCTCAAGCAAGATTTCGGTTTGCGCCCCAACTCCTGAGCCAACTTCTAAGAGTTTTGTGACCGAGCTCAGGTCCACATGTTCGTAAACAAAACTTTCAAGAAAGCGGCTCTGATGAATGAGCCGCTCTTGTTCGTCCGTCGTGTAACCATGTAGATACTGACGAGTCATAACGTTCCTTTTGTTTAACTACCCCTCAAGGCGGTAGTTCGGCGCTTCTTTAGTAATGCTCACGTCGTGAACATGACTTTCTCTTAAGCCTTGCATACTCACTCTGACGAAACGCGCTTTACGCTGAAGATCTTGAATGTCTTTGGCGCCCACATAACCCATTCCGGATTTTAAGCCGCCCACCAGTTGATGAAGCAAACCACTTGCAGAACCTCGGTACGGAACTTTTCCTTCAATGCCTTCAGGCACAAGTTTATCAAGATCGGTGACATCAGCTTGAGCATAACGGTCTTTAGAGCCTTTCTTCATGGCTCCAAGACTTCCCATCCCGCGGTAAACTTTATAAGTGCGGCCTTGATATAAAATCGTTTCGCCAGGGCTTTCGTCACAACCGGCCAAGAGGTTTCCGATCATCACGGTGTTGGCACCGACTGCGAGCGCTTTAGTTACATCACCTGAAAATTTAATTCCGCCATCGGCGATTACGGTCTTACCTAATTTTTTTGCGATCTTTGCGCACTCAACAACTGCAGAGATTTGCGGCATTCCCACACCTGAAACCACGCGTGTGGTACAGATCGAACCTGGACCCACACCGACTTTTACGACATCAGCGCCCGCCTTCATAAGTGCTTCCGTACCGTCAGCTGTCACGACGTTACCTGCAATTAAAAGTGTATCTGGATATTTTGCGGCCAAAAACTTCACCATCTCGACCACATTTTTTGAATGGCCGTGAGCTGTATCGACACAAAGTAAATCTGCACCCGCTTGAACTAAAGCTTCGGCCCTTTCACGAGAAGTAGCATCAACACCTACGCCCGCGCCTACGAAAAGTCGGCCGTGGCGGTCTTTAGTTGCCTTTGGAAAGGTGATCGCTTTTTCGATATCTTTAATTGTAATTAGGCCTTTAAGGCGACCTTTAGCGTCGACGACCGGAAGTTTTTCGATACGATGTTTTTGTAGAACGTTTTTCGCCTGCTCTAAGGTGGTGCCTTCTTGAGCGGTGATCAGTCTTTCTTGCGGAGTCATAAGATTAGAAATCGGTTGATTGACGTTGGTTTCAAATCTGAGATCTCTATTGGTCAAAATACCTACGAGCTGCATGTCGCGAGTAATGGGAACTCCGCTGATCGAATACTTTTTCATAAGGTCGAGTGCGTCGCTCACCTTGTGCTCTGGAGACAAAGTGATGGGCTCTAAGATCATGCCGCTTTCATATTTTTTAACTTTTTCTACTTCAATTGCTTGCGACTCAATGTCGAGGTTTTTATGAATGATCCCAAAACCACCGATTTGAGACATCACTCTGGCCATTTTGTTTTCGGTCACTGTGTCCATCGCAGCCGAAATGATCGGCATCTTTAGAACTACGTCTCGGGCAAACACCGTGTCGGTTGAAATTTGTGACGGAATAATTTCAGAATACTGAGGCAAAAGAAGAATGTCGTCAAAGGTGAGGGCTTCTGTGATTCTTAGTTCGTTTTCTGTCTCTTTTATAAAGCCGCTCATTTGGAACTCCCTTCTTCATACCATGATTTATACAGTATGTAATTGTCTGCCGATTGGTCTAAGAATGCTATTTCTTCTTGGGTTAAACTTCTCTTCACTTTCGCGGGGCTACCTAAGATCAAAGAACCTTCGGGGAACTCCGCCCCCTCTGTCACCAAAGAACCCGCACCTACAATTGAACGTGAGGGAATTTTGGCATTATCTAAAATCTTTGCGCCCATACCTATCAAACACAAATCGCCGACTTCACAGCCGTGCAAAATCACATTGTGACCAATGGTCACTCGGCGACCAATCTTGGCTGCCGCTTTATTAAAGGTCCCATGAATCACAGTGCCGTCTTGAATATTGGTTTCTTCACCAATCTCGATTGGCATGACGTCGCCTCGTAAAACCGCTCCAAACCAAACAGAAGAGCCGCGGCCTAGCGTGACCTGACCAATGATGTCGGCCGACTCCGCAATATAAACATCTTCGCCAATTTGGGGAGTATGTCCTCGGACGGCCTTTATCATTTGTGTAACCTCACATCATATAGGGATGTCGATTTTGTCCCAAACCTGGTTGTTTTTTTAATCGAGTCGTAAAACCTGCAAGCTCGGCGTCGAGTTCGCGGCAACGGATCATGTAATCTTTTGTACAATAAAAAAGCGCCTGCTGATGCAAACAAAACGAGATCGCCTGATCGGCGCGAGTTGTGATGCGGGTGATTTTTCGGCTCCCCGAAAACACCAACTCAACATACTGGTGATGACCTTTAATTTCGATAAAAAAGCACTTTTCAAGCTTGAGTTTAAGCTCAACAAACACTTTGCTCGCAAGGTCATGCGGAGAAGTTGCATTGGCTTTAACATGATCTTGAGTAATGGCGATGCCAGCATCAAGCGGAGAAAGCCAAACCGGCAATCGCTCTTCGCCGTTTTTTTCTTTAAAAATCATAACAGGGCGCGAAGGATCCATTCCTGCAGTTACTGCAATGGGAACAACTTCCACCCATTCTTTTTGGAGTGCTGCCTCGACAGGAGTCTGGCTCATTGAACTAAGTCTCCTCTCAAAGTTTGTGGAAAAGCTTCGTAGATTTTAACATCTACAATTTTACCAACTAAGTCTTTTGTACCTTTAAAATGGGTCAGCTTATTTTGTGTCGACCGCCCGGTGCAGCGGCTTGAGTCTTCGTAAAAATCTTCAACCAGGATCTTTAAGGTTTGATCTTGATAACGAAGCGCCATTTTAAACGAGAGCTCTTTATGCTTTTCTAAAAGTCTTGTAAGTCGATCTGATTTTTCAGCGTCACTTAACTGGTCTTCCCAACGAGCGGCTTTAGTAAAAGGCCGTGGTGAATATTTAAAGGCGAAAATGCTTTCAAATGGAACTTCATCGAGCATTTTTAAAGTGTCTTGAAACTGCTCTTCGGTTTCGCCCGGAAACCCAACAATAATGTCAGTCGAAAGACTTGCGCCTGGCATGCTCTCTAAGATCATGTTGGCTTTTTCGATAAACTCTTCTCTGGAGTAGCCGCGGTTCATTCGCTTTAAGACTTCGGTGTTACCGCTTTGAAGCGGTAAGTGGATATAGTCCATCACCTTGTCGCGGTGATCTTGCATGATTTGCATCAAGTCGCGGTTAAAGTCTTTTGGATGCGGAGTCGTAAAACGAATGCGTTTAATGTCGGTCTGTTTGGCTACATTACGCATCAACTCACCAAAGCCCGCACCGCAGTCTGAAGTGTACGAATTTACGTTTTGTCCAACGAGAGTGACTTCTTGCACTCCCCTTGCGGTTAAGGCTTGAATGTCTTTAAGCAAGTGGCTCATCGGACGAGAACGCTCGCGCCCGCGAGTGAATGGCACCACACAAAAGGTACAGAAATTATCGCAGCCCTTTGTGATGTTCACAAAAGTTGAAACACCTGGGTTTCGAACCATGGTTTCAACGTGATAGGGCTTCGCGTGTTCAAAGCGAGCTTCAACGACACGTTCTTGTTCTTCAGTCGCTTTTCGAACGATCTCAGGAAGTTGATCAATGGCATCTGTTCCAAAGACAAAATCTAAAACGGGCACGTCTTTTAAAAGTTGGCTTTTTTCTTGTTGAGCTACACAACCGCCGACGCCAATTTTGAGATTTGGATTTTTTAATTTTAATTTGCGGTAGCGACCGGCTTCAGAGTGAACCTTATGAACCGGCTTTTCGCGCACACTGCACGAGTTGATAATAATCAGCGAGGCCATCTCGGGCGAAGGCACTGGAGTGTAGTTCATCATTTCGAGCAGAGTGTACATGCGCTCAGAATCGTTAACGTTCATCTGGCAGCCGTAGGTAGAAATATAAACGCCCTGGGTTTCTTTACTTTTAGAAAGACCTTGTTCTGAAGGCGCAACTCCCATGGGCTCGGAAAAGTTCAAGATGGCTCCTTTTGGCGGATAGAGCTTTAAGGGTTTAAAAAGACTTGCTCTTTTAAAATCATTATAGCTATATCTGGGACTTTATAGACCGCGTCTAGCAGCAGGTCAATAGCCCTCCGAGGACAATATGGAACCCCGTTTAAAGACATCGCAAAAATGGACCGCTCTGCCCGGCGAAATCGTAAAACAAATTCGTGAAGTCTTCACGCAAGCCTTCCCCGAAGCGGTCAAAAAGGGTCGGTTTTTGGTTGAAAGCCGCATTTACAAAGAAGAACTGCTTGTGCGGGTGGGCTATAACGAGAATGGCCGCTTAAAGCAGCACAATTTCGAAGTTTCGATTGGGTATAAACCTGACAAAGACAATATGGTGAAAATGGTTCACTTAGGGATCGACGTCTGCGCGACTCTTTTTGCCGAACTTTTTACCGAAGACAGCGACAGTGAGTTTCCTCGACTTTGGACGGAGTTTGAGGTCGAAGGCCGCACTCTTTTCGTACAGTACTCAGGAATCAACTCAGACCTTGAAAAACAGGCTGACGAGCTCTTAGGAAAGAACGTTCCGCCAGATTTGATCGTAGGCGAAGACGACGAAGAATTAGAAATCGAGAGAAAAGGTGTCAAAAGAATCCTCGGACTCACAGACGATGACGACAATGATTTAGAAGATACAGAAGTCGATGAAGAAGAAGAGGATGACGACGGACGCAGTCACTAGCGCCCGCTCTTTAAGCTTTAGAATCTAGTAATCTTCGTCGCCGCGATCGCTGGCGCCTTCAGACATTCCACGGACTTCATCGATAAAGTTTTGATCTTCATCCTCGAAGTCTCCGTCCTCGTTGCCTTCGTCGATTTCGAGTTCTTGAATGGCAGCTAAGAATTCTTTTTCGCTTCTTAAGTCTTTACGGAGCA
>CAZDFM010000091.1:0-1991 GCA_964504465.1 uncultured Pseudobdellovibrionaceae bacterium
ATCCTCGCTAAAAGTCGAGTTTTCTTGCGCTCTCTCGATTAAAAGCCTAACCCCCGAACCTTTGTCTGTTTTTCCTCAGGGCATAAGTCTTGCTCACTAGACGTCTAGGTGGTGCAAAGTGAACTCACTCTGCTCTACCGAGGGATATAAGGGTCAGCATTAGGGAATCATAACTATTTCTTTTACGAGGGGGGAACTCATGAAAGATGCAGTCTTGTTCAATGGTCCAAATTCTTTGGACTTCCAGGACATTCGAAACAACGTCATTCGCATTCCAGAAGTGGTTTTGCGACTCAGACAAGCACAAGAAATTTGGGACGCAGCGGAATATCCAGAATTTGATCTGGCAAACTTCATTGCTTCTGAAGATCGAGTTTTTTTAGGAAACATTCGGCTTAAAAGTTTAGCAGCAGCCGTTGTGCAAGTTAGTTTGTACGACCGCTACACCAAACATTTCCGTGCGCCAGAGTACATAGTGGGCAACTCAAATGGAGATTCAGCTATGAGGGTAGCTGCAGGCTTAATGACTTTCGAAGAACTTGTGGCACGTTCTAATGCCTTCCGAGTCGTTCGTAGCAATCCCAATATTTCGCTCACAGAGGCTCCGCTACTAGCTGGAATTTCTCTGACCGAGTACGGCGTTCTTAAAAAGAAATCCGATTCACCAGGCTACGAAGAGCTTACGCTCACCAACATGGAAGTCGAAAAAATTATCTCAAACCTAGTTGAAGAACAAAGCGTAAAAAAATTCATCAACATCGGGCCCGGAAACAATTTAATGCGAACATCCTCAGAAGATCTTTCTCTACGAGATGTGCAAGTCCTAGAGTCGATCGATGTTGATCCTCTTCTCAATTGGTTTTGGAATGGGATGCGAGAATCCCAACTAGTTGGGTAGGTACTTCTAAGTTAAAATTTCAGAATGCGGAATTCCGTCTGCAGTATCCTGGGTACCGTACAGAATTCAGGATACCGCAGACGGTATACGGAATTCAGAATCTAACGAAACCCCGAATTACATGAAAGCTAGCTCCCAGAAGGGCGGCATCTCCGCAAAACTCTGATAAAAAAAGTCGGGAAATGGATCACTCGGCGGTAACAGACAAAAGAGTCCACATTTCCACTCAGAATGAATAAAGCTCTTGGGAGGGGTATGGGTGAGGTCGCCTTCGAAGTGGGGGTAAACTACGAACTCGTCTTTTGCGGTCGACTTCCAAATTAGGTTTAAAATCGACTCAAAAACATCGGGGTTGTCTGCGCGCAAATGGGTAAGATACTTAAAGCGAAGGTTTTCTTTTGGATCGGACAAGGGTCTTGTCGCTCCAGTGAATTTAAAAAACTTGAGTGCTTGTTGTAAGGTAACCGTTAAACCCGTGTAAGAATCGGCGACAACCTGTTCGACCGCAGCCGGATTCCAGAGTGCATACGTGCCGACCAAATTGTTCTGTGAGTCTTCGACAATCTTTAAATCGGGCAAACTAAAGCCAATCCAAGAAGAGATTTGGCGCTGTAAATCTTCTGGTGTTGCCAAATACGGAAATTGTAAACCCTGTCGATCTTTCGAAAGAAACGCATGAATGCGGGGTAAATCTTCTGGGCCCGCTGATCGATGCAAGAGGCCCGGAAGGATCGACTTTGCCCAGGGAGTTCTTCCGTGAATGCCAACGACCGAAAACTTTCGGTACAAGTGATAACGCGGAAGTTGCCTACGATTTGAGCGAGGCCGTAAAAACGCATTGCTTGCTACCTTTTGAGATCTTGCAACGACTGAAAAAACATAACGGCAATTTCGTAAAGCTCGCTCCTTTTCTAAGATGGGGAGAAAGTGTTGGGACCAGCTTAAAATTGCTCGCCGTGAATTAGAGATACGAAGATCGGTTGCATAACCGATTATTTCTTCTTTGCCATTTATGAAGCCGGGCGCGAACGAGAGTGTCGCAATACCTTGAATTTGTTCTTCCTCGTCTTCGAGGTAATAGGTCACACTGTCT
>CAZDFM010000091.1:2001-7866 GCA_964504465.1 uncultured Pseudobdellovibrionaceae bacterium
GTATTTTGAATATAGCTTGTACTTATCAAAGAAGCTTCCGACCCGGATAGCTCTTAAATCGATGGGGCCTTGCTGCGGACTGAGCGCAAAGTATTCTTTGAGTTTTGCAGAATCCGACTCCTTTGCGATCAGTAAACGCATCAGGGGTCCTTTTTCCACTTAATATCGGCATGTCCTAAGATAAAGTTGGCTTCGCGAGCGGCCACAAAGAGATAATCTGACAGTCTATTAATATAAGGAACAATTAAGGCCTGAAGAACTGCGGCTTCGCCTAAGCGTACGATTTTTCTTTCTGCGCGCCGGGCGATCGTGCGAGCCACATGCAAATGTGCCGAGGCCAACGTGCCTCCCGGTAAGATAAAATCTCGAAGCGGGGCAAGTTTTTGAGTCGCCTTATCTATATAAGTCTCAAGAAGTTTAACGTCTTTGTCTTCAAGTGACGGAAGGTTGGCAGAAATCTTGGGATCTTCACAAGCAAGTAAACTTCCAATGTTAAAAAGTCGATGTTGTTGGTCTTGAAGAATTCCTATCAAGGTTTGTGATGCTTCAAACCCAGACTCCGATTTAGCAACCAATGCAAGAGTCGCGATACAGACTCCGAGTTGGCTGTTAAGTTCGTCGATCGTTCCGTAAGCTTCAAGCCGCATATGCGTTTTCGAAACTCGGGCTCCGCCGACTAGGGAGGTTTCACCTTTATCTCCGGTTTTCGTGTAGATCTTCATATTATATAGACTAAACGAGTTATTTGCCAAAAGGGAGAAAATTTGTGATCGTGAAGAGCTCAGGTTTTTTAAACGGGGAGATTTAATTTGAAGCCTCTTTTTATAACAATCCCGCACTCGGGTGAGAAAATCCCTGCAGAAGCCAGTTGGCTTTCGGTTTTGCCTGAACCTATTAAAATGCAAGATGTCGATCGTTTTGTAGATCAGCTTTATAAGCCTGCGATTAAAGAAATTGGACTTCCCTCGGTCATTGCCGAGTGGCATCGCTATGTTGTCGATCTCAATCGTCTTCCAGAAGATGTGGATCAAGACTCAGTTCAAAACGCGATCAACCCTTCTGGAAAACATCCTCAAGGTTTTCATTGGGTGAAGACGACAAGGGGAGAAGTATTGCTTCCAAAACCTTTGAGCCCTGAAGTTCACAAGCGTTGGGTAAAAAGTTACTTCGAACCCTTTCATGAGCAGGTGAAAGCTCAGTACAAAAGTTTTTTCGAAAAAAACTCGAAAGTTTATCAGATCGACGCCCACAGCATGCCTTCAAAAGGAACAGCCGCACATCGCGATCCGGGCGAAACCCGTGCGCCGATTGTCGTAAGTGACCAAAATGGAATCAGTTGCGAAACACGGTTTAAAGACTTGGTGATTGAGGCCTATGAAAGGGCGGGGTTTAAAGTTGCTTACAACTGGCCCTATGTGGGTGGGCGGGTGACGCAGACCTATGGAAGGCCCGAACTTGGGCAGCACTGCATCCAGGTTGAGATGAACCGCGCGCTTTATATGAACGAAGAAACAAAGCAGTTGATTCCAGCTGAGGCAGAAAAAATTTCGAACAAGGTAGCCTTAGCTCTGCGTTACATATACGATCAGTTGTAATTCTTCGTACGAACAATAGTTTTGCAGGCGCCTTAGGGCTGCCTCCAGCAATTAAGACAGGCTTGGCTTTGAAACTGCTCAGCACGATATTTAATAAGACTTTCAACTTTCTCAAATCTTTGCGTCTTGCAGTGATCATTATCATTTCTTTGGGCATCGTTTCAGCTGTCGGCACCATCTACGAAGCTAAATACGATGCCGAATACGCCCAGCTCTTAATCTATCAGTCTATATATATGTACGCTGTTATGATCATGTTGATTATAAATCTTCTAGCGGTCATGGTCGATCGATGGCCATGGAAGAAGAGGCACACCGGCTTTATTTTGGCGCACATCGGTATAATCCTGACTTTGATTGGAGCTTTTCAAACGCAGAAATGGGGTCTTGATGGATCTCTGGCTTTTGGAATTGGCGACACAAACCGCTATGTTTCTGTACGTGAACGGGAGTTAGGCGTTTGGTCTTCTTTCACCGGCGAAGGCTTAGTAAAGCTTGGCCAAAAAGACACGAACTTCCTCAAACAACATCCAAAAAAACATCCCTTTAAGTTGGATGTCGGCAACAAGTCGATCGAGATCCTTGAGTATTATCATTACGCTGTAAAAGAATCTGAAATTAAAGCTTCAACTTTGGACAACGACGGACCGGCCGTCCGTTTCCAATTGCAAAATGCGAATGTCAATTTAACTGAGTGGCTGGTTAAGCCAGCATATAAAGAAAGCGAATCCACAGATCTCGGACCGGCAAAAGTGGTGTTGACGTCAAAAGAGTACAACTTCGAAGGCACCAACGCGATTGTGATTTCTCCTAACGCCGGAAGCCCCGAAAAAGAACGAGAGTTAAAGTACCAGATCTTTACAAAAAGCAAAGGCGGCCTCGCCACATCCGGAATTATCAAAGAAGGCGAAGTTTTAGAGACGGGCTGGATGGGTCTGCAATTCAGAGTGTTACGTTTTCTTCCTAAAGCTCGTGAACATGTTGAGTATACTCCTCGCGAGACTCCCAACAAAGTGACCACTTCAGCGATCAAATTTAAATTTGACGGTCAAGAGCACTGGATGGGTGTCAATACGGTGCTCCGACTCTTTACGGATAATCAGATGTATATGGTGAGCTGGGGCAACAAACGTATCGACATCGGCTTTGATATGAAGCTCGAAGAGTTCAAAATCGGGTATAACGAAGGAACGCAAAAAGCGGCCACTTATGAAAGCGTCGTTAACGTGCCCGGCGCGGATCCTGTCGTAATTTCAATGAATGAACCACTAAAGCACAATGGTTTCACGTTTTATCAAGCCAGTTTTGAACAAGACGAGAGCGGCAAGCCAGTTGCTTCAGTTTTGTCCGTGAATCATGACCCAGGACGGCCACTTAAATATTTAGGTTCGCTTTTGCTTGTACTCGGATCGATAATGCTCTTTTACTTTAAACGATTTGGCCAAAAATCGACCCCAAAGGCGTCGAATTAGCGGAGGCTCCATGAGAACTGAATATAGCACTAGTTGGCTAAAATATTTCGCAAGCTTATTTTTAGTTTTCTGCTGGACGCTGCAAGCGAAGGCCGATGCTTCCTTTGTCGGTGCGCCTCTTCGAAATATGCCGGTCCAAGACGCGGGTAGAACGAAGCCTTTTGACACCTTCGCCAAAGAATCACTTCAGTTAGTGCACGGAAAATCCACTTTCAACAAAAAGCCCGCAATCGATGTTTTAATGACATGGATTTTGATACCCGAGCAATGGGATCAAATGGAGCTCGTTGAAATTCGTCACAGCGGTGTAAGAGAAGCTTTAAAACTTCCCGCAGATAAACTTTATTACGCACCTGCAGCCTTGCTACAAAACGAACGGATTCCATTGCTGTTTCAAGAATTGAGATCGCAGGCCGAAACAGAAACCAAACTCAATCCGTATTTCCAGGCCTTGCAAAGACTCGAAAATCAGTTGGGTCTTTTTCATGCGGTACGTTCGGGAGCCGCGATCCGAGTTGCGCCAAATCCCAATTCAGACGCCTGGTATTCGTTAGCTGAACTTCCGGATGAAATGCGAAACGCTTTTCAAAACATTTCGACTTCATTCGTTCAGAGTTTGTCAGCGCTTGAAGCCGAGAAATCTGGAAAAGCGAGCGACAGCAGTTTCTCAGCTACTCAAGAGCAACTTAAAGCAGCTGTTGAGGCTTTCGGAGTTAAAGCTCAGGCCTTGGCTCCGGATAAATATCCCTCCATGACAAAAATTAACGTCGAAGTTCATTACAATCTTTTCCATCCTTTTAAGTGGGCATGGATCTGTTATTTGTTGGGGCTCTTGTTGCTTTCAAGCCACATGGTTGCAAAGCGCCGCTGGCAAGTCTTGAGTGGCTTCGCCATGATCGGACTTGGTTTTATTCTTCATACTTACGGAATGTGTGTGAGGTCTTATCTTACGGGCCGACCACCGGTTTCAAATATGTATGAAACGGTTGTTTGGGTTCCGTGGGGCTGTATAGTTTTCGCGGCGATCATTGCTCGTATTCAAAAAACTTATACTATTCTGATCGCGGCTTGCGTAATTTCAGTGATGTGTTTGATTTTGACGGACCTAGCGCCGTCTGTTTTAGATGCTTCTCTGCATCCTTTAGAGCCCGTTCTTCGATCCACGTTTTGGCTTTCAACTCACGTTTTAATTATCACAATCAGTTATGCGGCCTTCTTTTTAGCATTTGCGCTGGGGGATCTGGCGTTGTTTTACTTCTGGAAAGATGAAAAACGCTATGCAGCTGAAATCAATCGATTGGTGCTGGCAATCTATCGTTCGATTCAAATCGGAGTAGTATTGTTAGCGGCCGGAGTGATCTTAGGTGGAATCTGGGCCGACTATTCATGGGGCCGATTTTGGGGTTGGGATCCTAAGGAAACGTGGGCTTTAATTGCCCTGTTGGGATATCTCGCAATTCTTCATGGTCGACTGGTGGGCTTGGTAAAATCTTTCGGAATGGCTGCATGTTCGATTGTTGCTTTTAGTCTGGTCATCATGGCTTGGTACGGAGTTAACTTTGTGTTGGGTGCGGGACTTCATTCGTATGGTTTCGGAGCTGGGGGAGTGGAGTATGTTTCACTTTTTGTCGCCGTCCATCTATTATATGTGGTGTTCGTCGCGACCCTTCGTCACTCGCGCAAAAAAAGTGCAGCCTGATTTTTTGAAGTAGAAATTTTTTTCAGTCCGTCATGAAATCGCCCATGATGTGTGCAGATCTTAACTTTCAAATTGAGAGTGATTTGCAAGAACTCACAATGATGCATTTCTGTAAATCTTTGATAGACATCGAATTTTATGAGTTCTATTAATATGAATAATCGTTTTGCAAGCGTATTAAAAACTTAATGACATCCAAGTAGGTTTCGCATCTATAGGGAAAAACATGGCAAAGAAAATTATTGGCTTGGTCGTAGTGTTGGGTCTTTTAGGAGGCCTTTCTGCGTTCGTTTACGCCTTAACAAGTAACAAAGTCGTCATCGGTTACAATCAAGGGTATCAACCCGATCAGCCGATTCCATTTCCACATGACACACACGCAGGAGCTTACAAAATTGACTGTAAGTATTGTCACACGACCACTGAAGTCGGTCGTCATGCAAGTGTACCTTCGCTGAACATCTGCATGAACTGTCACATGGTTGTTAAAACTGATAGCCCTTGGATTCAAAAAATCACAGAGGCCTACAATAACAATCAGTCTGTTGTGTGGGAGAAAGTGCATTTGTTGCCAGATCACGTGAAGTTTAATCACTCTGCTCACGTGCTCGCAGGGAAGCAATGTCAAGAATGTCACGGGCCCGTCCAAGAAATGCCAGTGGTTTATCAGTGGTCGAGCCTGTCTATGGGTTGGTGTGTGAACTGTCACCGTCAGCCTGAGAACAACGCTCCCGTCAACTGTTCAACTTGCCATTACTAATCGGAGAGACATCCAAGATGGAAAATACGAACGACACACAAATTACCGCGTCTCCTAAGTACTGGATGAGCCTCGACCAGTGGCGAAAAGATCCAGAATTTTTAAAAATGGCCGAAAACGAATTCCGCACTTCTCCTATGGCTGAGGGTAGCAAAGAAGAGGGTTGGGCTCGTCGTGAATTCTTAAAGATCATGGGAGCAAGCCTTGCACTTACCACTTTTGGTTGCGTAAGACGCCCAGCTCAAAAGATTGTTCCTTATGCAAAAAGCCCGACGGATGTCATTAACGGTGTAGCGAATCACTATGCTTCTTCTTACATCGACGGATCTGAAGGGTATG
>CAZDFM010000092.1:0-7839 GCA_964504465.1 uncultured Pseudobdellovibrionaceae bacterium
GCGACAGCTCCCAAAGATGCGAAAGTAGTCTTTCAATTTGTTCTTCATTTAGTTCCAGCTCGAATTCCCAAAGGTCTCGATGTTCGAGATGCGAATAAGTTTTTATTTTGGAATAATACGGCTGAAGCGAAAACTGACCTTGGTAGCCTCCAGTCAAACCTTTAAAGGCATAACTCCACTCTCCACCCTCTGGGATTACAGCATCAAAACTAATGGCATGATCTAAAAGTGCACTTCGGCTTGAATTAAACTTTAAAAAGGTATGACCAAACAAAGACGCTACATCTCCGAGATAAGGTGTTGCGTAAACAAGCGAAACACTTTGAGGTCTTATTCGCTCCTTCCAAGCTAAAAATTCAGGGCAAACCTGGGATTCGACCTTAAGATTCAGTTCCTGTTTTAAATATCTCAATCGCTCCGGAAAGGCGCACTGAGGATGTTGTTTAAAAAATCCCACTTGAGTATGGGAGGGCTGGTTAAATGCCGCGATCGTGGCCTGAAGCTCAAGAAGCGGATTCATCGCCCCCTCAGGGCTCATGAAAAACTCTGAGCTATCCACCTCGCTAGAACTCCCGCGATAATGCAACAACAGCTCCCAGTACTTAGACTCGGCCACCCGGTTGAGTGCACTAACTGTCGGAAAGTCTGTGTTTTCTGCCTGAGCAAAGGGAAAAAGACAAAATAGAATAAGCGCCAAGCGAGCTGCTTTCAGATTGCTTTTCATTTTAAAAGTTGGCTACACTTTAAGAGTGAGCACCACCAAGTTAAGTCTAGGCTTTCTCCTAGCTTTGAGTTTTGTAGCATTCCCTGCCTTAGCCTTTAATAAAGAGCGTTGCGGAACCTTGTTTCCAAAATCAGATTCTACGCACCCGCCCTATTATAGTCCCTTATATATTTCTACGATGGTACCTTCAACTTCGTCTTACTTCTCGTCGATTGGACCATGCTCCATGTATGGCACTGAGAATCCTAACGCTCGGCGAAGTTTTGTTGAAGAATCCGTTGTACAGATTCAAAGCGATGCCGCACGCGGAGGCGGCGATTATCTCAATGCTTTAGCCGAACTTTCAGGCTGTCCCGAAACTGAATTCAAAACTTTTGCTCGAACTGTACATAAACAGTATTCAGAGCTTTTCCCCGCTCCAGATGCGACAGAATTTATGGGAAAGATCGATTCACGAGTAAAATCACATGCAGTTTTGAAACGAAACTGTACGGGCTTGGGTCAAGGTTTAACTTCGAAGACGCCTTCTTCGGAACTTACAAAAAATCTCTGATCCTTTTCTGGTTTAATATCCATTCCCCCTGCAAGTGACGAATAAGCCGGCAAATATGCGTACTGTGGGCCTATCATAAATACAGGAAGCCGCATCTGATCAGCTCCCAGTTTAAGTCTTAATTTTGGATGTAAGTGTCCCGACCAAATGTATTTTTCAAAACTTTCATCTTCTGTGGGCGGTTCATGTTGAAAGCAGTGCTCGCCTACAATCAATTTGTCAGCGAGCTTCACATGAGACCACGCTTCAGGCCACTTTTTGACTGTGCCTCGATCATGATTGCCCACGACGACAGTACACCGGAGCTTATCTACACCGGCCTTAAGCTTTCCAGTTTTTGTATGAGTCAGCTTGGGCGTGCTTTGCGCTTTTAGCCATGTTGCAAACAGTTCAACAATCTCAGTAGTTACTCCCACTGCCGCATGAACGAAGTCCCCTAAAAATACCAAATGCTTAATTGAATGTTCAAAAATGACCCCGCTAAGGCTTGCAAGTTCATCACGATGTGCGGCCTCGGGGAGCCAAAGTCCGTGCTTTTGGAACGTCTGGGCTTTTCCCAAATGCAGATCGGCCACAACCATCATTTTTTGTTCGGGCCAAATCAAAATATTTTGAGGATGCAAAATAAATTCGTCTCCTCGTACTTCGATGTTCATTTAGCCTCCCTCTAGCATTTTACGTTGTACACGCTCTATGCGTTCTCGCAAAGTTTCGGTCGAAACTCTTGAACGCACCCTTTCAATATACAGGGGGAACGAGAAGGGTGAAAGGCTATTTAGGTCTTTTATTATCCAGTTTCTATGACGGAATGCAGACAACTCCTCTTTGAGCCTTGAAAAGTGGAGTTGTAAGTTTTTAACTTCTTTTACAGCCTGTTTTAGGAGCAAATTATCTCTGTCATGCTTCTGGAATACTTCATAAAGGAGCGACGAACTCATTTGTAAATGCCGCATCGCCTTTCGTTCCCCATGATTCATAGTTTGGATCAAACCAGCGATGCGCGCAATCTCACGAAAAGTGCGTTTTGAAAGTTCATGAAAATTGAGCGAGGATTCAATGTCAGCTTCAAGCTGATCTTCACTGCTTAAAAGTTCAATCAGCTTTTCGTTAGAGGGAAACGCTTCAGCTCCGAGCAGTTCTAGCCCATAATCATTCACCGCAACTGACAACGTATTGGCGCGATGTTTTGCGAGCCGATACGCGACCAAATGCCCAAGGCCTTCGTGCACGAGCCTTCCCGCCCAAGGGTAAATAAAGATATGATGACCCTCACGTGACTTCCAGCGCTCCATCAAATTTTCATTTAACTTAGGAATGGCCGACACCAGCTTTTGTTTGCTTGCAATCGGCCAAAAACTTTTCAGTTCAGGTTCTAAAAGTTCGTTTTCATCACCGGCGCGAGCCAGGTCATCAACAGCCCTACGAAGCTCTAAAGAAACGACGGGGCTAATCGGAAGAATTTGGCCCGACCAAACGGTCGTCACTGAAGCCTTCCTAGTTGAGAGTCTAACAAAGGCTTTTGCGTCGCGAAGCTGTAAGAACTCAAGCTCGCGCCCGGCAAATTGAAAGATGTCCCCTTTTTTAAGCTTTGCGATAAAGCTCTCACTGATGTTTCCTAGGTGACCGCCTTTAGCAAATTTCACTTGAATTCCATCTTCAGAAACAATGGTTCCGATATTCATTCGGTGCTGGCGCGCCTGAAGGCCATTTACGAAACTGTAACGGTTCCCGACTTTTTGTAATTTAAAAAATTGCGGATAAGCTTTAAGTGAGTTTCCGCCATGGAGTAAAAAGTTAAGCGCCCAAGCAAGTTCGTCTTCAGTCACGTCGCGAAATGAATACGTGCGTGCTAAAATTTCGCGAATTTCAGAAAGCTCAAACCCTTCTCCGAAAGCTTTATTCAACAAAAACTGCACTAAAACATCTGCTGGTTTCTGTAGGGGCTCTCTTGATTCGAAAACTTTTTTCTCAAGCGCTTTTTTAAGCGCATTTACCTCGAGGATTTCAAAATACGTTGTGGGGCACAAGGTCAGCGACGACGACTCTCCAGGACGGTGAAACCCTCTTCCTGCACGCTGAACGGCCCGAGCCAGAGATTTTGCCGAACCAACCTGAAAGACTCTCCCCACTTGCGGAAAATCAACACCCAATTCGAGCGATGAAGTCGCGACTACAATTTTGATGTCGCCAGCTTTAACACCTTCTTCAACGTCTTGCCGCTGAGCCATAGAGAGCGACCCATGATGAAGTGCGACTTCGTCGGCCCACTCGGGTTTTAATTCTCTTATCTTTTGATACCAAGCTTCGGCATGCGCCCGGGTGTTGGTAAAAATAATTTGAGACTGCGAGATCTTGAGATCATTTACGAGTTCATTCGCAAGAGATAAGCCCGCATAACCAAACCAGGGTGCTGCCGACATGCCGTTTGGCACCAACACATCAATTTTTATGTTACGGGAAGTTTCATCGCTTATAATCTTAGCTTGGCTTTCTCCCGCGAGTGTTTGGGCAGCAGTCTCCATATTACCCAAAGTCGCTGAAAGACCCGTTATTGTGACTTGCGGTGCATACTGCTTCACAGTTGCAAGCGTGAGCTCTAAAAGACTGCCTCTTTTGTTTCCAAGCAACTCGTGCCACTCGTCGACAATTATCGAGTGAACTTTTGAAAACCTATTTTTTGCATCTTCGCCAGTCAAAAGAATTGCAAGCGACTCGGGCGTCGTGACTAAGATCTCGGGAAACCTTTTACTCATGCTCAGTCGGTCGCGAGTAGAAGAGTCGCCAGTTCTTACCCCTACTTTAAAAGGAAGTGAAAGTTCTTGGATGGGCCTTGCTAAGGCATGAGCCACGTCTCTCACCAACGCTTTCATTGGAGAAATATAAAGAACCCGTAGTTGACCAAGATCTTTGGTCTCGGAATTAAGTAACTTTATAAATGGACCCCCAAAGGCAGCGTAGGTTTTACCGCTCCCCGTGGGAACCGAAATCAGGGCGGGTTTTTGATTTAAAAAGGTTGACCAAGCCTCAAGCTGAAACTTAAACGGCTCCCAATTATTCTTTCTAAACCACTCCTTCCAAATTTCTTCAGCGTCTTCAAGTGAGGTCTGGTCATAAATTTTTAAAAGTTTTTTTCGGTTCTTCTCTGAATGCGCTTCGAGTTCTCTGGCTTCTCGACTTTTAATTCGTTTAATCTGTGAAGAGATGCGCGGTGAAGGTTGCATCTCAAGGACTTCTTTCTTGAAGCATACTTAAGAGTTCTTCCATATGCTTCACATGATCTGCAGTCTCCGGGGTTTTATCTATTCGTTCTTTTAAAATTCTTGGAAACCTGACGGCGTAACCTGATTTATGACGAGTACTCTTGGCCACACCTTCAAATCCTATCTCGAAGACTTTTAGCGGCTTCAGAGCACGCACCGGACCAAAACGCTCCACTGTATTTTTACGAATCCACTGATCCAGTTCGCGAATCTCGGCATCACTCAGGCCCGAGTAGGCTTTTGCAATTGGAACAAGTTTGTCGTCTTTCCAAATTGAGAAGGTATAATCTGTATAGAGTGAAGCTCTTCGTCCTGTTCCGGGTTGAGCTGAGGTTAGCACTGCATCTACAGTGAGGGGGTCAAGCTTCCATTTAAACCAAACGCCGCGTTTTCGGCCCGTCTCATAAATTGAATCTTTCTTTTTAAGCATGAGGCCTTCAGCACCTTTAAGCCTTGCCTGAATTTGAATATCAGAAATCTCGTCCCAGGATTTAATTTCAATTAAGGGAGATACTCCGTAAAATGAGCTCATAGGGAGTTCTTTAAATTTATCCTCTAAAAGTTTTCGCCGTGCGAGCAAGGGAGTTTGGGTTAGATCTTGTGTGTCGAGTACCATGAGATCATAAGCAATAAATGCCACCGGATTTTCGTTTTGGTATTTCACAGATGGTTTCTTTCGGTTAATGCGCTTTTGAAGCTCTTGAAAAGGTGCGGGCACTTCCCAAGAGCCTGCGACCAGTTCTCCATCTAAAATCCAGTTTCCTTTTAGGTCTTTAAAAATATCGACCATTTCGGGAAAGCCATCGGTAATGCGCTCTTCGCCCCTCGACCAAAATTCTACTTGCGAATCGAACTTTACGATCTGGCATCTTATACCGTCCCACTTCCATTCGATTTGCCAGTCTTCGGGTGAACCTAAATCCTTTGGCTCACCTTCAAGTTGTGCGGCTAAACAAAAGGGTTTTGGAAGAGCTTCTTTCACTGCGCCAGCTTCTAAGCTTTCATCAGGCGGCTCACCTAAACTTTTAAAAAACTCGCCCGAGGGCGTCCACGAGCCAAGGAGTCGCGACGCCATCACAGATTTAGGTTGTGAGAATACTTTCTCAAGACTTTTATAAACCAGACCTTCTGAAACTCCGACTCTTAAACCGCCCGTTAAAAATTTATTTACAATAAAGATTTCGTGGGGCAATAAATTCTGCCACCAGCCGATGACGATTTCCTTTTGCTTGTCCTCTTCTAAATCCGCGAGCGGAAGAATCAGTTTTTGCATCCAATCATTGAGCGGCAAGGAACGAAGCCTCAAGGATTCTTCTGAATTTACATTGCCGAAGTTTCCCATGATAAGAGAAATCATTTCGGCCGTATCGCCAACCGCCGAATAACTTTCTTCAAGTAGCCAGTCTGGATAAGATGAAAACGCAGAGAGCCAAGTTCTAAGCTTAGCAGAACTGATGAGTTTCTTAGGACGTCTCCCGATCAGCAGATAAAGCGCCCAAGCCGAGTTTTCGGGCGCTTCATGCAGAAAATATTCTTCCATCAAATGAACTTTTTCATTAGTCGAATTAGTCTGATCAATTTTTTGAAACAAAGCTGCAAAGGATTTCATGTTTCATCCTCTTTCCCATATTGGGTTTCGAGAGGTTTTGCTTTGATTCCCTCAACTTCATTAAGGTAACGCGCTAAGTTTTCGCTGCTCCCGTGAGTGACTAACACTTCTTCGGCTTTGGATTCTTTCACAGTTCTTAATAAGCTGTTCCAGTCGGCGTGATCTGAAAGCACAAAACCCTTTTCATAAGAACGGCCGCGACGAATCCCTCGAACGGCCATCCAACCCGACGCAAATCCGGTCGAAGCGGCTTTAAATCTTTTCATCCAAGGACTACGGTGAGCCGACGGAGGCGCGATCACTAACTTTCCGGTTAAATCACCGTCATATTCCATCACCGGAGTTGTCGGAAGCATCTGAACGCCTGCATCGCGGTAAATCTGTGTTAAGGGAACAACCGCTCCGTGTAATAACACTTCTTCTTGAGTAAACTGGGTGAGCTCTGCAAGCACTCTTTGGGCCGTGCCAAGCGAGTAACAAAAAAGCAAAGCGGTATTGCCTTCAGACTTGTTCCATTGCCACCATTCATAAATACCTCTGACCGTATCTTGAATAGGCGCCCAGTTATAAATTGGAAGCGCAAAGGTCGCCTCTGTAATCAGTGTTTTGCACTCTACGACTTCAAAGGGTTCGCAAGTCGGGTCTTCGTCTCGTTTGTAATCACCAGTTACAACCCAAACGTTTGACGGGTTGCCCACCTCTTCAATTCTGATTTGCGCCGAACCCAAAATGTGTCCCGCCGGGTGAAATGATATCCAACAGTTCTCAAGTTTTATCTTTTCGCCGTAATCGAAACTTCTGATCGGGGTATCTGCACCTAAACGATGTTTTAGAATAGGAACTGAAGAGCGCGTGCACCAGTACTCGGTACTCCCAATTCTTGCATGGTCACCATGGGCATGCGTCACCAAATTGATTTTGGCCTTGGACCACGCATCGACATGAAAAGTCTCGTCGGGGCCAACCAATCCTTTAGGTAAAAGTCTTAGTAGTTCCAATACCTCACTCCATTCGAAGCATTTCGATAAAAGTTGATATTAAAATTACTATGAGAATGGGGCTATTGACCTTTTACAAACGTAGATGGTTTGTGGATATATCTACAAGTTTTTGTAAGGGTCTAGGAGTAACGGGCTAAAAGCCAATCAGTATGGCGATTCCAAATAATATGAACAGTATACATGCGATATACCGGATCCATTTCATGGGAATCTTTTGAAGAAGGTGGTCACCTAAGAATATAGCTAAAGCGTTTGACGCCATCATGCCAAGAGTTGTACCAAACGTTACGGCCGCAAGGCTTGAGTAGCGGGCGCCGAGCGCGATGGTCGCAAGCTGAGTTTTGTCTCCCATCTCTGCAATAAAAAAAGCCACGACCGTTGTAATAAAGGCACCGAATCTGCCTTTGTCTTTAAACTCTCCGGGCTTGTCTGGTACCAATATCCAAAGACCAAACGCAAAAAAACTTCCTGCTAAAATCCACTTCAAAGTATTTTCTGATATGGTCTCTGCTAATTGTAAGCCCACATAAGTAGCGAGCGCATGGTTCAGCAAAGTCGCGACCAAAACCCCAGCAAGGATGGTCCAAGGTTTTTTATAACGAGCGGCCAATATCAGTGCTAGTAGCTGGGTTTTATCACCCATTTCACTAATAAAAACTAAAACAAACGAATTAACAAAGTCTTCCATGATG
>CAZDFM010000093.1:0-7833 GCA_964504465.1 uncultured Pseudobdellovibrionaceae bacterium
ACTTCCTCGACAACGCCACCGCCATCGAGCACTGGATGCGGGGGCAGTGGCAGGCTCCATCATACAGGTAAAGGAATTTTTCAGATCGCAATCGACTTTTCTGAAGGTGTTCCCGAATACTGGAAAGAATGTTTGATTGATCTACTGCCTGAACCTGGCGAGATGGAATAATCTTTAAAACCGCGCGGCTGCAGTCTTATTCAGCCGCGATTAACTCATGAAATTTGGGAAGGCCCTTCTCGCTCGCAAGCATGATTGAATAGTGTGTAGGCAAAAACCACGAAAGCGCTTCGGCGATCCCCGCGTGTTCCGCTTCTTCAGGCTCTCCTAATGACTCTAACGAAAAACAAAGATCATAATTTTTGCGATCCTTACTGATCACCAAAACTTTGGGTGATTCGACTCCCTGGTCTTTAAAAAACTGAAATAAGATATCGCGAACATAAGGTGGCAAATACTCTTTGCTCGGTGGGCCCGCCATAACCTTTTCGCCCTTCTCAAAATGAACCACTCCACCGTGCGCGTCTGGTGCGGGCGTGATGAACATGCCGGTCTCGCGAAAGTTCCAAATCATTCCATAGGTAAAGATATAATCGGGTGCGGTTTTATGGGCGTTTAAAACAAGCCCAATGCCTCTGGTTGAAAGCCAATCCAAAATCCGAGTTGAGGGCTCTGACGAACCTGGAGCGGTGCTAGCGTAGATATAAGGCCAACCATCGGGACCCGTCTGAGGCGTCATGCTTTCAAGTTTTAAAGTGGCTTCAGGCAAGGCGGTCGTAAGCGTACGTTCCCACTCTTCGTCTCGAAGTGAGTCGGGTTGCGTACAGATATGATGTAAATCTAAGGATCGCGCCATTATCGCCTCTTTGAAGTTGGCCCAACCTAAACAATAAGCAGAGCTTTGTCTAGTGATGCGAAACTCTCACAAAAACTAGATCATGCGTTGACGAAATTTCTGAGCGTATGTTTTAGATCAAGTATATGGAATATTTATTTGATCAGATCAGCTTTTACTTTTCTTCAGCCCCTATATGGCGATGGCTAGCTGTCATCGCAGTTTCGGTGCTCTTGACCCTAATGATCAAACTCGTACTTGGATTTATCTCTAAGAGGGTCCGGAAATGGGTATCGCAAACTCACTTCTTTTGGGACGATATCGCACCTAATATCATTGATGGCCTCAAAACCCCGGTATTATTTTTTATTATTTTTTATCTGCTCTCGACCTCGCTTCAGCGGACTGAGACCACTGAAAAAATATTTACGTTTTTAGTCATTTGCGCCATCAGTTTACAGATCGCGTATTGGGGACTTTATCTCTTACGGGTTTGGAACGAACATGTTCTTAAAAGAAAAATCGAAGTCGATCCCTCATCAGCCGCCGCTTTAAGTTTGCTGAATACAGCGCTACAAGGAATTTTTCTTATCATAGTGTTCCTCATTGCTCTTAGTAACCTTGGCGTCAACGTGACAGCCTTAGTAACCGGACTCGGAGTGGGCGGTATCGCAGTGGCATTGGCTGCTCAAAATATTCTCGGAGATTTTCTCGCATCTCTTTCGATTGCCCTCGATAAACCTTTTGTGGTGGGAGACTTCATCGCAAATGATCAGCTTGCAGGAACGGTCGAAGCCATCGGTATCAAGACCACAAGAGTACGCAGTATCGCCGGCGAACAAGTCGTTCTGTCGAATAAAGATTTGCTCGAAAGTAGGCTTCAGAATTATAAGCGGATGCAAGAACGCAGGGTCGTTCAGACTGTTGGCGTTTTGTACAACACGCCGACTGCCGTTTTAAGAGAGATCCCCAGCTGGATTAAAGAGATCATCGAAAAACAAAACACGTGCCGCTTTGATCGCTGTCACCTTATGAATTTCGACGATTCATGGCTCAAGTTTGAATTTGTGTTTTATATTTTAAGCGCTGAATACAATGTTTTTATGGACGCCCAGCAGGTAATATTGCTTGAGATTCTAGAGCGCTTTGAGCGCGAAAAAGTCGGCATAGCCTATCCTTCAAGATCCATCTACTTAGAGCAGATGCCGAAGATTGATATTAAAACTGCAGAAGTTACTGAAAACCGAAGTTAGTTCGCTCGGCAGCTTTGCGTGGTTCAACCCTGAGAGTGGCTTTACCTTTTTTAGAGCGGTCGCGACCGTTCTCAACGGCTAAAGCATCGAGCACACGTTTGCGGTGTGCTTTTGCGGAATTTGGTTTTTGACTGTGAAGAAGAATTGCTTCGCGAGAGTCTTTCATTTTGTCGGCTTGGTTTACAGGCTTATAGGGATTGGCTTGCGCAAGCTCGCCGCTCCCCAAAATAAAACCGAGTGAAAAAGCCAGTACTGCAAAGAACGCTAAATAATATTTTAAACTAAGTCTTTGTTTCGTTGCCGGAGTCACGATTACTCACCCGCCACTTGCCAGCCGAAACCAGAAACTGAATCGTCGCTTTTCACAAAACCTGTATACAGCTTTTTATAATTGTACATCACTTTGGCTGGGTAAATCTTAGGCTGAGTATTTTGTGCTACTAATTTTCTTACGTTACGAGCACCCATATTATAGGCCGCGATATAGCGCGAACCCTGGCCACCAAAGCTTTTTCTTAAGAAAGCAATATAACGAACTCCAAGTGTAATGTTAACTTGTGGGTCATAAAGGCTTTCACCTTTTCGGTATGAGTGACCTGTCTTTTTAGCGATCCAAGCTGCAGTGTTAGGAAGAATCTGCATAAGACCCATTTCGCCAGAAGTACCCTTAGCTTTTGGATCAAATTGGCTTTCAACCGAAATAATAGCCATCACTAATACTGGATCAATTTTAGCTTTTTTAGCTTCTTCAATTACGATGTTCGTAAAGTCTAAAGCTTGATCCTGATACGCTTCAGGTAAACGATCATGAAACTGTTTGTAGATCTTTTCGTTGAGACTCTTGTCGTCAGTCGCATCTTTAGCGCTGCTTTGATGATACTCTTTGCCTAACAATTCTACTGCATGCGAAGAGCGAGAACCTTCATCAACTTTATGAAGAGTTACGAAATTCGCAGAAACTAAATCCATGTTTACGTACAGCGACACTACAACTGATATCAAAACTATACTCATTGTCTGTCTCATGTTCATACTCCCGTTCATAGGCATATACCCTCTATAGTCCAAGAACAAGGCCAAGGCCCTAACCCCATGAAATTATTACCTTCTCAGAAAAAGTCGCCCTATAAACGCCCCCATCTAGAAGCCCTTAGGGGGGTGTTACGAATTTCTCTACAAATGCCTATATGTTAGAGACCCACCTCAGGACATTCAAAACGATCCACGTCTCACCCTGGGAGTGTATTCACAGATTCGTTCAAAAAAGGGACCCACGGCCGGCATTGAGCAGGCATATGGGCATACACCCTTAGGCGGGACACGCCATCGTGGCTCACTGCGGATGGGTACCGCATCCATGCGGCCGCAGAGGTCCCGCCCAAGGGTGTATGCCCATATGCCTGCTCAATGCCGGACGCGACCTTTTTTGAAAAAACAGGAAGGCACTCAGGGTGAATGAAAACTTAAACTCGATTTTGATAAGTGTTTCGTGATTCGAATTTTAATTTGGGTGTTCAGCTTGGATTGGATTGGATCTTTATCCTGAGGATTTTGTTTTTAGATTTTTGTTTCGTGTCTGTTTTTTTAAAAAACCTTCGTGCCCCTCAAGGGCCTAGGGGATGCTTACCCTTTGTTGGGACCTCTGCGGCTCCATGGATGGAGTACCCACCCGCAGTGAGCCACGATGGCGTGTCCCAACAAAGGGTAAGTATCTCCTAGGTGCTTGAGGGGTGACGTAAGCTTGTTTTTTAAAGCGAATCTGTGCACGACACCAAGATCTAAAGGCCGAGTTTGTCGCGGATAGATCTGAGTTCCAATTCAAGCTTGTCGACAGCCATTTGAGCTTCACGAACATTGCTGTCTTTGGCGGCCTTCTCAAGTTCAGCCCCCAAGTCCGTGATGATATAAAGGCCGTAGCCACCACCCTGTCCTTTCAGGCGGTGGCCGAGTAGAGCAATTCCTTCAAAGTCTTCGTTTTCAATCATGCCTCTGATCTCTTTTACGTCAGAATCGCGGCGATCTAAGAAGCCTGGAATCAGTGGTTCAAGCTCTTTTGGGATGTCGATTCGTGAACGAGATAAGTCAGTCTGCATTTCCATAACTTCTCCTTTGAGAAAGTTGAATCCACTCTGCTAATACGGGCCTCTTAAAAAGAGGCCGCCTCAATAACACCTTTGGTCTTATTTGAAAGTTCACTGTAGTTAATGGGTTTCTTCCAATGGCCAACATGATCAAAGAATTTACTCTCTGGAAACTGAATTTCCGAATCGTTTAGATTTGAGTAAGTGACTACCTTCGGTACGATGATGTCCACGTTCTCTTGTTTAGCTTCAAGTTTGGCAATCGAT
Source organism: uncultured Pseudobdellovibrionaceae bacterium (assembly GCA_964504465.1). Classification (GTDB taxonomy): domain Bacteria; phylum Bdellovibrionota; class Bdellovibrionia; order Bdellovibrionales; family UBA1609; genus CAZDFM01. Next base: position 4,437 of record CAZDFM010000093.1, read on the forward strand.
TCAGTCAAGACCGAGTCAGCGTTAACATCTTTGCTGAGCCGCCAATCGAGCACAACAATGTCAGAGTCCATTCTTGCGATCATCTCGCGAGCCTCTTGAACGGTTAAGGCAAGTCGAGTTTCGCAGCCCTTTTCTCTAAACACCGAGTCGATTAAAAGTGCTGCATCTACGTCATCGTCAACAATCAATACCCTAACAGGTCGACCCACGCTTTCAGAAATAGTTGTGAGTACCCGTGATTCTACATTTTTCATCCATTTACTGTTGGCAAAACGATCTTTGCGCCAAATTTCAAGCTGATCGACAAGCTGACGTTCTGCACTCGCTACTGCGGTATTCAGATCTTTCGAAAGTCCCAGCGCCGTAAACCGTGTTTGCACCGAGTTGATTGTAAAACGAATCAGCCAACGTGCTCCAAAGCGACTGAGCTTCACAGTGCAATTTGAATCCGATGGAAACTGCTCTAAGAAGTTTTCAATTCTTTCTTTAAGTTCTCCGCTGAAGGTTGAACCTTCACTCCAGTGCCCGTTCGCATAGACATCCACTGCAGGCTTATCAATTTTGCCATCATCAAAGCCAGTGACTAAATTCGTAGCTGCACTTGTACTTACACCTCTACGTTTGTAAGTCCCTTGGTTTTCGTCAAAAAATCGGTAGAGCGAATAAATAGCGAAACCCGGAATAACTAGAAATGGCACCGCCACGAAACCAATTGGGAATACAAAAAACAGTCCCAGTGCGATCAGCACTAATGCCCCAAGCCCCATTAATATAATAAACGTTTTCATCATTCCTCCCCTGAAAATGCTTTACTCAAAATTCTTCAAATTCGAGTCAGAATATCCAGCCTAGATATCCATTCGGTTTAATAAGCCAAGCGCTCTTTCAACTAATGCACGGTAACCAATTGGTTTTCGCCAATGTTCCAAATGCCGAAAGTACTGAGCTTTTGGAATTTTGATGTCGGTCGACTTTATCTGAGAAAAAGTCACGATATCCAAATGCTTCGGATCCTGACCATCGACCTCACTACTGTACTTTCCATACGTGTCGTTCAGCCTTTTGAGAACGTCCTCCCCTGTACAGTTAACACCGAGTATCCAGTCTAAAATCACAAGATCCGGATTTGAGGCACAGGCCATTTTGAAAGCCTCGTCTGCACTCAGAGCTAACTCTGTATGAAAGCCTAGTTCATCAAACATGTGTTTCATCAATTGAGCTGACTCGACGTCATCGTCTACGATCAAAACGCTGGGCTGACCGTTTTTTGGAGTATCATAAGTCTGATACTGCGATCGAAACTCTGATCGCCTATGTTGCTTATGGCCTCCTCCGCGCCCCATCACTCAAAAACCTCCTCAAATTTAAAAAACTTCAACTGGCTATCTTCTGTATTATCGTCTGAGAGAGCCAAATTTAGTGTGGAGAGCTTGTTAAAATATCTACAAGTTAGAAAGGTCTAGTTTATTTGAGGTCATCTGCGCCATATAATCTCTGATCCATTAGTTTAGTTTTCTGTCTAAAATCTCAGCGCATTATTTTGGCATTTTAAAATTTAAACATCGCTCCAAAACTGCGCCAGTATTGCTCAAGACCAACTGCTAGAAAATTACTTTCCCCTTATCTGAACAGAGTTTTTTTCCGAATTTTTGCTACACTCAAGCTCTGCATACAGTTCGAGGAGAACCCTAAAAATGCTCAATCACTTTCTCGCGGTTTCAACGCTGGTGTTGTCCATCGTTTATTTCACACTTGTGGGCGCGACATCTAAAGCTAGGCCACCAAAAGACAAATTAAGCCCTGAACGCAGACAAAAAATTTCGATCGAACTCGACAAACAAAAACTGACCCCCACAAGCTTGGGAAAGGGCGATTGCTTCGACATCAAAACACCTCCCTTGAGTCCTTTTGATCAAATGGTGGTCCAAATTCCTCAAGCCCATCCCACCAAAGAATTCGACGTTTTCGTAAGTGCATTTAAAGGAGACGAAAAAATTTGGCTTTCAAATTTTAAATGTAAAAAACAGCACCTCGCCAACGCTCTTTGCGTCAGCGAAGATGGTGCTGGAAACTTTAAGCTCGATTGGACCAAAGAAAAATCAGATTTGATGATTCGAACGATCAGCTTCGGTACTTTTGAATCTCCTGGGCCAATCCTTTCACCCAGAGATGGCCACACTGCACTTGAACTCAACGGCGAAGCCATCTCCTGCAGTTAAAAGGGCTTGAATTGAACCCCTTATCCACACTATAAAACGAGCTCCTTCACAAATTTAAAGGGGTTTGCGGATGCTCAGCAACAAGGGCTTCTTTAGCGCTGTAAGAGAAGATCTCGGATTGTATCTTTTCATTTTTATTCTCGTGTTCTTAAAGAAGTGGGAAGCCGGCGGCCACATCGATGCCTCATGGTATTCGACCATTGCAAAAAACATCGCCCAAACTGGTGATTACTTTCATTTCTTTATTAATCCTTATTTCGTACCCGAAGTCTTTGATCACTTCCCGCTTTCCTACTGGATAATGGGAACCCTCATGAAAGTTTTTGGAGAAACGGATCTTGTGGCCCGCTCATACTTCATGCTGTGTTCTTTGGCGAGTTACCTTTTGGTATTTAAACTGGGCACTCTCATTAAAGATAAAGCATTTGGCTATAGTGCGGTTGTTACTTTGGCTCTTTGCCTGTTTTACGGGAAATGGAGTGGTGCCATTAAACATGACATTCCATTAACAGTGGCTTATCTGGGCTTCATTTATTTTTATTTGAAAGGCCTAAACCATCCAAAATTCTTTTACGCTTGTGCTTTCTTTTTCGCCTGGGGCGTTTTTTCAAAAGGTCCGGTAATGATGGGAGCACCACTCGGTTTAGGACTATGGATTTTATTTATTCGAGATTTCTCTTTTATGAAACAAAAACACTTTTGGGGCGCTAGCGGCTTACTTTTAGCATTGCTAGCGGTGCCGTTTATTCCCGCACTGCATTTTCAAGGAAAAGACTATTACAGCCTTTATTTTGAAAAGAAAAATAGTTACCTAAAGCTTGGAGAGCAAAATCCAGAATACCTTTTCTATTTTATCTCTCTGATAAAAGGCCAAGCACATATCTTTTTAGCTTTTTTATTTTCTGTTTATCTGTATTTCAAATCTTCATTGTTTAACCTTTCAAAAACCCGGCAGGTCCTTTTACTATGTATCTTATTAATTCTAGCAGTCTTAGTTCCCTTTAGTTTTTTTGAAATGAAGTTGGCCTATTACGCGATCCCCGCCTATCCTTTTTACGCCTTGTTTAGTGCTCAAGCGCTTTATTTTATTTGGGCTCGTTACAACTGGCAGTGGTCCAAAGCACTCACAGTTTTAAGCGTGGCGGTCATGATGTTGATGCTGACCTTTCCGATTAAGA
>CAZDFM010000094.1:0-7812 GCA_964504465.1 uncultured Pseudobdellovibrionaceae bacterium
GTAACCGACATACGAAACCACACCGTTTGCAGGAGCCACAATTGGCGAGCCGGGAGATGCGGCGATATCAAGTCCCGCGTGCATAACTGGTTTTCCGGTAAAAGGATCGGCCCGGTAACCGAAGCGCGAAGTGTACCAGCCTTTAGCGGGCTTAATACTTGGTGTTGAACTTAACAAGCTTTCACGCTCAGACAAAGTATCCCACAGTTGTTGAAGACCCTGTTCGCGCAATTGTGTTTCTTTGACAAAGCGGTCGATTCGAATGGCCAAAGATTCATAGTCTCTTTGTTTTTCGATGACCAATTCACCCTTGGCTTCATCAAGTCCGGTATTTTCTTCGCCGTAGTTAGAATCAATCAAGAGTTCAGAAGTGGGCTGACGATCTGCCATTTGCTGATAGTTTTCAGGGAAGGCTTGGCCTACGCGAGGGATTGGTCCAAGTGAGAGTTTCAAAGCGCGGTCGCCGTCTTCGATATTTGTAATCATACGAAGACGTTTTTCGAGAGTGGTAATACGTTCGATGTTGTTTTCAAAAGAGCTCAGTTTGCTTTCAACCAACTGAAACTGACGCTTAAGAACTGAGTTTTCGGCTTTGAGGCGTTTATTTTCGCCCGCGTTCATCAAAAGACCCACGTAATCGACAAAACCCGCGCTCATAATGATGAGAACTACTGCGCCTAGCGCCATCGCCGTCTTCACCCAAGCTGAGGTGACCGTAAACGAAAGAGTGCGCCCTTTGCGATTTGTCGCTATGAGGAAAGTAAATGTTCTCTTACTCATGTGCCGCCAATGTAAAAAACCCGCCGAATCGCGTCAACCCCGAACCTCTTATTATTTTACCCTAAGTAAAGTAACTACAGCCGAGGAATTTGCCTACGACAAAATATCCGGACTTTAATATTAGATGATGCGGATAAGAATAACCGACACATTGTCATCCCCGCCTGCCTTTTTTGCCTCGTCAATACAACGACTTACGGCAGATTCAGGTGGTGACTCGCGCAAGATTTTAGCAATATGGGCGTCCTCGATCATGCTCGACAAACCGTCAGAACAGAGCAGGAAAATCTCTCCACTTTCGACTACTCTCTCAAGCGTATCAACCGCGACATCCTTCTCAAAACCAACGCTTCGCGTTATAACGTTTCGACCCATCACGTGAGGGGCCTCCTCTTCAGAAATGGCGCCTGCTTTGACTTGCTCATTTATAAGGGAATGATCTTCGGTGAGCTGCCAAAGCATCGAGTCTTTAAACATATAAGCTCGAGAATCCCCAACGTTTGCGATGCAGATTTTATTGCGATGCCCCAGGATCCCGACCATCGTGGTTCCCATACCCATAAGCTCAGGACTTTCATGAGTACTTTTGTGATGAATTCTTGCAGAAGCCTCGCGATAAGCGTCAGCCATTATTTTTCGCGGCGCTAAACGTTTTTCATTTAACTTCTCGCGCACGACTGCTTGGGCCGTCTCCACAGCCAGAGCAGAAGCTACTTCCCCGCCTTTGTGGCCTCCCATGCCGTCAGCCACTATAAAAAGATTAAGGCTTTTATCGACCAGGATACTGTCCTGATTGATTTCACGCCTTAGACCTACGTCGGTATTCGCCCAAACCTCAAATTCCATTCAGTTATTTTATATCTACAAGCGCCTACGAATGAAGAAGAAATTTATAAACACAGACTCTAAAGACCCCTAAGAGTGGCCGATAAGACACTAGAGGTACAAATGTTTCAGAAATTAAGCCGCTCTGTTGCCGTCTTTGTCGTTTTATCGATGCTTATTCACGTAAGCCTCGGAACCGGCTTACTCAGTTTCTCTAAGTTCGCGCCTGCTCGAAAACAAATCGTCGAAATCGACTATGTACAGGCAGAAAAAAAACCAACAGACCCCAATCGCCGAAAAGATCCTCAAGCACAAATCGTAGAGCAACAAAAGCGCATCAATGATGAAGTTCCTGAAGCCACAAAATACATGAGCCAATTTGATCAAACGGTAAAAGAAAACACACGTGCAGCAAAAACAGGTGAGTTTAGAAATGCGGCCAAAGAAGGTGTTCAAAAATCAGGACAAAAAGCTGCGCCTCAAAAACCTGAACCGCCACAAAAAATTGTAAAAGGTGAGCTTCCGTCGCTTAAAAAATTAAAACCGAAGTTCAGCTTCACGCCAGAAGCACTTGAACAACAGGTTGGACAAGCTGGCGATCCATCACAAACCGATGATTATTTGGCTGACACAAAGACCGGTATTCAAACAATGTTAAGCACCCGTGAATTTGTGTATTACTCCTATTACCAACGCATCAAGCAACAAATTCGCCAATACTGGGGCCCCACAGTTCAAGAAAAGGTGAAGATCATTTACCGTAAAGGCCGCACCATCGCGTCTGCTACGGATCGCGTCACTCAAGTGATTGTGACTCTTGATAAAAATGGTGAACTCGAAAGTGTTGAAGTTATTGGAGAAAGCGGAGTTAAAGACTTTGACGATGCGGCCATTGAAGCTTTTAAGTCAGCAGCTCCGTTTCCAAATCCTCCTAAAGGTATTGTCGAAAAAGACGGTCGAATTCGCATTCGCTGGGACTTCATTTTAGAAGCCTAAGTAGAAGGTCTATAAGAACAAATCTTTGTTGCCTCAGAGTCATTTCTCCCTTTAGATTCAAGACCTTGGAAATATACTAGGAGAATGCAATGTCGAAAAAATTAGATCTAAAAACCTTAGATCGTATTGCACGTCGAGCCCATTACTTGGCCAATCAAATGATCTACTCGGCCAACACTCGTGAAAACGTACAAAAAGGCGATCCAAAAATCGGGGGCCACTCTTCAGCCAGTGCGAGTGCTCTTCATATCTTGGGAACATTGCACCTTCTTACTAAAACTGGTTTTGATCACATCGCCAATAAACCTCACGCATCACCGGCGGATCACTCTTATAACTATTTGCTCGATCTCTTTCTAAAAAAAGATCTTTCTAAACTCAGCCTTGAAGAAGCCAATCAAGCGATGATTGGGCTACGCGCCTTTCCGTCTCAAGGCGAATACGTGTTTCAGTCGTATCACTCAGCTTACGACTGTGATAACCATAACTTTTTCCCTTCAGGCACAGTGGGAATTCCGCCTGTTCAAGCAGGCTACATGGCACTGGCTTATCGCTTTGCTGAAAAACACGGATATGAAGTTCCGAATGAAGCTCACTTTTGGGCAATCATTGGTGACTCTGAATTTAGAGAAGGCTCTTTGTTTGAAGCCATTCCAGAATTTGCAGAACGCCAGTTAGGAAACCTCACATGGATTGTCGATTACAATCGACAGAGTCTCGACGGACACCGCATTTCAAATCATGAAATCATGAACGGTACAGATGCCGATCGAATCGAACGCACTTTACTCGCCAATGGTTGGGAAGTGATTCAAGTTCGTCACGGTAAAAAGCGCGAAGAAGTTTTCAAACTTAAAGGCGGCGATAAGTTTAAAAACTTGCTCGAGAAAGAGCTCGAAGATTACGAACTTCAGGTTCTCTTACAGCTAAAAGATGCAAAGCTTGTTCGAAAAGATCTCCAGTCAAAACATAAAAACTTAGATGAATTTTTGAAAGTTGTTTCGGATGAGGATTTACTTTTGGCCCTTCGAGATATGGGCGGCCACGACTTTGAAGTTCTATATGAAGCTATGGAGCAGTCGAAGAAAAGCAAAACTCGCCCCACAATGGTTATTGCTCACACCATTAAGGGTTGGGCTCTCGATATGGCGGCTACACCGGGCAATCACTCGTCTCTCCCCGACGAAGAAGAAATTCAAGCTCTTCGCAAAAAGCAAGGAATCGGCGACGAACTTTTTGCTCGCTTCGAAGAAAACACTGCTGAAGGTAAATTCCTAAAACAGCGAGGCGAAGAACTTTTTAAACAAATAAAAGCTCAAAATGCTTTGAGAGATAAAAACAAAGCTTTCTTTCAAAACGAACTTAAAGAGCTCGGCGAGATGCCTCCTACTTTAAATATCAATTTAAAAATGGCATCCTACCCTCACACGCAGTGGATGCTTGGACAGCTCACAGCCAAACTCACTCGTATCGCCAATACTTCATTAAATGCTTCAAAGCTTGGTGAAAAACAGAAGGCTCTTACTGAAAGTGAAAAATCTTTTAAACAAGCCGCTGAAATGCTCGTCACGATGGCGCCCGACGTGGGAACAAGTACCAATCTAAATCCTGCAATGGACGGAAAGATTTACGGCGCAGCAGTTGTAGAAGATATCGAGACTGAATACGGAGTCAAAGACACCAAACTTCCTGATCTTGTACCGGGCGAAGAAGAAAACGATCGCTTTTTGCGTTTTGAAATTGTTGAAGCTAACACCATGTCTTGTATGGGTTCGTTTGGCCGAGTTCGCGATATTCTTGGGATTCCATTACTACCGCTCATGACCGTATACGATTTCTTTGTTAAGCGAGCGCTTGATCAATATTTTTATGCGCAATATTGGAAATCAAGTTTCATTTTAGTTGGAACTCCATCTGGAGTAACACTTTCACCCGAAGGTGCACAGCACGGCTGGAAGTCAGATTTTCAAATCCCTAACCAAATCACTTGGGAACCTTTTTTCTGCCAAGAACTTGATTGGATCTTATGCGATTCGATTTATCGGCATATCAACTATACAAACGAAGGCCGCACAGGAGTTCATATTCGAGGTGTAACTCGTGGAGTGGAGCAAAAAGATTTCTTAAGACTTCTTCAAACACAGAGACGTTTTAAAGCCGGCTTGGGCGAAGACCAACTCCTACACGCTCCCGACTTTGCACTTGAAGGCGCTACAAACGCTGCTGAAATTGAAAACCTCAGTGAAAGTGAAATTTTTGATGTCGTACGCGGAGACGTTCTAAAAGGCGCTTATTACCTGATCGACTACCGTGGATACGCGGGCTACGAACCAGGCGACAACGTCGTGAACATTTTTGCTATGGGTTCGATGGGAACCGAAGCCATTAAAGCCTCTGAGCAGCTTCTTCAAAAAGGTATTTACGGAAACGTGATCATAGTGACATCACCAGATCTTTTGGTCGGCATTCAAGCGCACGAAGACAATTACCAGTATTTGCGTGAAGGCCTTGGAATTAATTCGAACCTTTACATTCAGCCTACGCTGAATGGAGCACTTCACTCTGCCGAAGCGGCCACCGTTGCGGGCCGCAGAGTTCCGATTGTAAGTGTACATGACGGAGAGCCTGGAATTTTAGACAACTTAGGTTCTATCGTTGGTGTAAAGCAAGAATGCCTCGCTGTCAGAAAGCATTCGAAGTGCGGAAGACCTGTTGAAGTCTACAAGTTTCACAGCATCGATGCCGATGCGGTCGTAGAGGCTTGTGGTAAGGCTTTAGCTGAAACAGCTCTTGAGGGAGTTCAAGTTTCTCGACGCGCTTTAGAAGATAATTCTGAACCCAAAGCGACTCCTGATTGGCGAGAGCTTTGGCCACAAACTCACCGAGAATAATATAATCGGTGAGTTCAGATACGGCTCTTCCTTACGACGGCTACTATGTTTTACCGAAAAACCAAGTAGCCTTCGACACAGGAAATATAAAAAAACCTACCATTCTTTTTGTGCATCACTGGGGCGGTCAGCGCTCCAGTAGTCGGCCCTACATGGACTTTGTAAGTTCGCTTGGTTTTAAAAGTGCGAGTTTCAGTCAGAGTTTTCATTCAAAAAAAACATTGCGCCTGAGATCCAACATTTTTCCGGATGTCTTTAAGGGTCTTCGCTATGTGTGGGCTCAAGAAATACATGAGATGCTTGATGCCATTGAAGGCGACAAAATTATTTACTCTTTCTCTCACCCCTCGACCGCCGCTCTTAAAGTGATCGGCGAACGAAAAGCGCACGATATTAAAGCTTGGGTGTGCGACGGAGGACCTTTTCTAGAACTCCATCAATGCTACCGCAACTATTTCACTCACCAAATTCAACTTGATAACTTTGCCGTAAAAGAGGCCGCGGTTTTGGGAAGTTATTTTCTCTTCGGCGCCTGGAATTTAAAAGCGGATCTCACGGCAGCTTTCGAGGGCTTCCCTCAAGGCTTCCCCGTACTTAATATTCGTGGCTGGCAAGACGAACTAGTTCCACCATCGGCCATCGACGCCGTTTTTAAGTTAACCGATCGCCTTCAACTCGAATTGCTTTCTTTACCTGATGCCGGTCATATCGACGGCTTTAAAAAATGCAAACACGAATACACTACAAGGGTTGCGCAGTTTTTAAATAGGTTTTCGTAGGAACTAATTTCTAAAGCTCAATTGGCTTTGAAAAAGTCAAAATCAGTTCGCCCTGAAAGAACAAACGAAAAGAATGAATCTCGGTATAAACAGGAGTGGGACGGCCCGCCCAGTTCACCATCGACATTTTAAGTGCATTGAAACAAAGCAAGTAAGTGCCTTCGCCACCAATCGTAGAATTCCAGACTTGGCGGTTACGAAAATTTTCTTGAGCAATTTCGAGAGGCGGAAGTTTGCTTAAGATCGCTTCGACTACGATGTAATCATTGATAGATACAAGAGGGCTTTCCTCCATAGTTTCGTTAAAAACTTGAGCGATACCCCAGCCATAAAGATTCGATGTTAATTCAACGCTTTTTAATTCACCACAAAAGTTATACGCCACTGCATGGGCATGCACGGATAAGCTGAGCAAAACACCCAGCGCGAAGGCTTTAAGATTGAAGTTGAGCATGTGCATTCGGATGTTCCTACCTTGTCAACTTTCAGGCCTCACAATCCATTGTGATTCACCCTTAGTTCCACCAGCTGTATATACGAAAGCTTTTAAAAATACACATCAGAATAATTTTTGGGCGACAGTGAGTCCTTCTTCGGTAGGCACTAAAGTGCTCAAATAACGGTCTTTATCAGCCAACCTTTGGTTGAATTCTTTCATAGCATTCACCTGCGACTGGCTACTTTTTTCACTGCTCGAATCGTATACGGCCCCCCAGAGGAAACTGTTGTCTCCTAAGATGAGGCCCCCTTTACGAACCGCGCTCTCTGCCCAATCAAGATACTTCGAATACGCCCCTTTATTGGCGTCAATAAAACACAAATCAAAAGGGCCCGAACTTTGAATTTCTTTTAGATTTTGAAGGGCGTCACCGGTGAACCAATGGATATTTTTATAACGGGGGTGATTTCTAAAATTTTCTTTCATCCAGGCTACCCGAGTCTCGTCTAACTCTAAAAGATAAAGCTCCCCGTCTTCTGGCAAAACCTCTAGCAACCACAAAGCTGAGTAGCCATAAAGGCAACCAATCTCGATTATCTTTCGAGCGCTGATTAATTGAGCGAAGAGTTTGATCATCTGCCCTTCATAGGCCGAAATCTGCATTCCAATTACTCCCTCTGCTTTTGATTTCGCCTCAATCTTTTTATGCAGATCACTTTCATGACCAAAAAGTTGGAGAAGATATTGGCCTCTAAGATCGGTGCCTTTTAAGAGTTCTTCGCGCATAAATTTCCTTTTTAAAAGTAGCGCGTCACCGATCTCATAGATATGGCAACTCGGCAAGACAGAGATGGACATTTGTTTCTAAACCTGCAAGTTTTTGTACATGATTAAGCTCGTTATTTTTGATTTCGATGGCACTATTGTCGACACAGCTGCCGACCTTGTGACTGCAACAAATGAGTTTTTGGTTCATCATGGACAGAAGGCTTTGCCCGAAGCTGAAATTCGACAAGGTATTGGGACGGGACTCCGCGACCTTCTGTTTAAATTCTTTACGACCGAACCAAAAGATGAAGATCGGTACGAAAACCATTTCCTA
>CAZDFM010000095.1:0-1961 GCA_964504465.1 uncultured Pseudobdellovibrionaceae bacterium
CTTGGTCAAGACCTGAATTTGAAGCATCACCTTCGGGCTGAGCATTTGCTGCGTTTTGATCCGCAATTCGTTGGGCTTCTTGAGCTCGACGTTTTGCTTCTGCATCCGCTTTTTTCTTTTCGGCTTGGGCTCTCAATTTAGCCATAGCATCCAAATCTACTTCGAGTCGTTTTGCGCGAAAGCCGCGTTTATCGATCGGAGATCAGCCTGAGAAACAAAGGCTCATCGCCATCAAACCAGCCAATATCATGACTGATAGTCTGAAAGATTTTAGGTTCGTTTTCATGGTCTCTCCTATATATGGGCCCTCCGGGTGAGGACCTCATCGAACCTAATAAGAGCAAGTGCAGTGCCTCGCTAAGTTATTGTAAAAAGGTGATTTTATCGCGCCTTACGGGCCTAAAATGCGCACCAGGGTCAAAAATTGTCGTTATTTAGAGGGTTTAGGCAGGTCAAAAATAGCCTTGGGTTTTCCCGGGCTTTCGAGCTTTTGGCCTCAATTTTGGAAGCTATTGAACTGGCTTGGAGCCTTAGGCTTCAATAATGAGGAGCTTTAAATTGAAACTGATGAGACTCAAGAAAAAAGATCTCGAACTCACCTTGCTAGAGGCTGAACTTTTTGAAGAAAAAGAGCATCAAGCTAACAGCCGTGAGCTTTTAGTTTTAATCTGCCTTCTTACTTTTTGCATCTTCGTGCTGGGAAATCTCTACCGTAGCTACGACAAATCCCAAAACCATTTAGGCCCCGAAGTTTCGAATGCGATTGGCGTAAACCAAAAACTCGAAGCCAAACACGCTCCTGAAATCGGCTACTAAAAAGTAACCCAAAACCTGACTCTTTCCTCACCTGATTAAAAACTCTTCGCATTGGAATTCCATTTCGCATGCGGTAAGCTCTCAAAAAAAACATGGGAGTAAGGATGAAGACCTATTGGTCCCGCCGCGAATTTTTAGAATTTATGGGTCGCTCTTCGGCGCTCGCACTTGCAACTGGCGCTTTAAGTTCTTGCGCAAGTCTCAGTAAAAAGCAGCCTCGCCTCGGGTCGCTCCCTTTTACTCCGCTTCGTCCCACTTCTGCTGATGCGCTTAGTTTAGCCACCGGGTTTTCGTCACGAATTTTAATTTCATACGGCGATGTTATTAATAAAAAAGGCGAAAGCTTCGGTTTTAATAATGACTACATCAACTGGGTGCCTGTACCCGGAACAAAGAACCAAGAAATCATTCTTTGGGTCAATCACGAGTCAGTCGATCCAGTACTGATGGGAACATGGACTGAAGCCGTCCCGCGCAGTCGCAACGCGGTCATCAAAGAAATGAAAGCCGTCGGTGGAAGCTTATTGCATTTGAAAAAAACAGATGGCGTTTGGGCGCTCGTTAAGAACAGTAAATATAACCGAAGGATTTCTGCCGAAACTCCGATGCAACTGGTGGCTGACCGAAAAATTCAAGGAACTAAAACGGCTATCGGAACCCTCGCCAACTGTGCGGGCGGAAAAACTCCCAATGGCCGAATTCTGACTTGTGAAGAAAACTACGATCAGTGTTTTGGCGAAGTCTCGTTTGATCTTACCGGCGAAAGAGTTTGGTCGCGCGGAGAGCCTGATTACCAATGGAAAAAATATTTCGACCGCCCTCCTGAACATTACGGTTGGGTTGTTGAAGTCGATCCATTTACGGGAGTCGCCCGCAAACTTACTGGCCTCGGTCGCATGGCCCATGAATGTGCAACTGTCACCGTGGCCCGAGACGGAAGATGGGTCGCTTACACTGGTGACGATTCACCTGACCAATGTATTTATAAGTTTATCTCTTCCACCCCGGGGCAGCTCAAAAAAGGAACTCTTTACGTCGCCAACATCACAAAAGGCGAATGGATCGCCTTAGACCGAAACCAACATGAAAAGCTAAATGAGCGCTTTAAAGATCAAACTGACCTCCTAATCCAAACCCGAGTTGCA
>CAZDFM010000095.1:1971-7798 GCA_964504465.1 uncultured Pseudobdellovibrionaceae bacterium
GAAGTAAAATGGATCGGCCTGAAGATATCGAAATCGACCCGATCACCAAAGACGTGCTCGTTTCACTGACGAATAATAAACCGCGCGGTAATTTGCACGGGGCTCTTTTTAAAATTCGCGAAGAGAACGCAGACCCCACTTCGCTTCGTTTTACCTCTGAAACCTTTTTAGCCGGTGGGGCTGAGCATGGATTTTCTTGCCCCGACAATCTTGCTTTTGATTCGCGCAATAACCTGTGGATGACCTCTGATATTTCAGGCGCTTCGATGAACAAAAAAGATTATGTTCCATTCGGCAACAATGGGCTGTTTTATATTCCCATGTCGGGTGAAAACGCGGGCTTCGTTTTTCAAGTCGCGGCCGCACCTGTTGGCGCAGAGTTTAGCGGACCGTGTTTTTCGCCAGATGGAAAGTCGTTGTTTTTATCGGTACAGCATCCCGGCGAGACAACAAAGAATTTAAACGAGCTAAAAAGTCATTGGCCGGGCGGCGGAGACTCTATTCCTAAACCTAGTGTAGTTGAAATTACGGGACCACTTCTAGGCTGAATTTAGGCGAGTTCAGTTCAATTAGACAGATCAGAGTTCGAGCCGCGGCTTTAAGATCTCGAGTTGATGTTTTCGGTCAGAAAGAGCGTTTTTCATATAACTAATTTTCTCCTCAGCCGAAAGCTTTGATATTTTTGCTTCTACTGGAAAACAAAGATCGTATAAAGCGCGACTTCCCCTCTGAATTATAAGACACAAAAAATCCTCTCCCCGATTTTCAACACGTATAAAATGACTGCGTTCAAAGCGCGCTTTAAAAATTTGCCCTCCTAAATCATGCTGCTGGTTAAACAAAAGTACAGCGGCATTTAAACTTACGCGGTCGAGCAGCTCTAAGGTAAAATCGATCAACCGAGTTTCTTCGCGCCAGAATGAAGAAGCATCGCGCAGGATTACTTTTTTAAAATTTACATCTGAGGTCGCGGCCGCTTCGACAATGCGGGCTTCAAGTTCATCAAAAGAATAAGCTTTGTTATAGATCTCTAGGTGGTCTTTTAAGAGGGCCTCGGTGGCCGAAGCTTCAAAATGAATTCCTCGAGTTGGATGTAGTTTCAGATATGTAATCGTGTGCTTAATCTCATGTAGAAGGTGACCAAGTTGAGGCCGGATTAGAAAATCGCGGCTTAAAAAAATCTGCCGGTTTTCTGCATTGCTTATTCTGGGTGTGTCCCAATCAATATAAAACTCAATCCCATATAAAGCTTCAGCCCGCTCCATGACTCTTGCAATGACCCCAGTCATTCGAACTGGGTTTATGCGCTCTCGAGACTGGCGGCTAAATCCCCGTCCTCCAAGGCCTTGTGGGACAAGCGAATTGCAGTCTTGTTTTAGGGCAAAGTTTTCCCCAAAGCCCACGCAAGGTGCGCTCAAAAACAGCAGTAAAATGGCGCACATTTGGAGCCGTCGCTTCAATCAAATCCTTTATAGGGCCTTAGGGCCGTAATAAACCATCTTCTAAGTTATTGATTCAAAAGATATTCCACAAAGCCTTTGCTTTCTAAGGCCTTACATTCTATTTCAAATTTAGTTGGATTTTCGTCATGAACGATCCCGTAGCTCAGTTGGATAGAGCAACTGTTTCCTAAACAGTAGGTCGGCAGTTCGATTCTGCCCGGGATCACCAAATAAAAAAGGCGCCTTTTTAAAAGACGCCTTTTCATCAAAATTAAAGTTAAAAATTAACCTGCGATTTCAACTTTTACGTTTGAAACGCTGATCTTTTCTTTTGCCTTACCTTTTTTGCTAGTTTCACGAGTGATCGTCACTTCACCAGTGATAATCATAGAGCTTTCAAGGATGGTCCCGTCTACACTTTCTCTGTTATTTGAATGAAGCGCACACAAAAATTTATCTGTTGTCATTTCTGAACAACCCAAAACAACTTTAGAACCTTCGTTCAGTTGACCCGCCAAATACATACGAACATCTCTCTCCATAATATCTGAGTAGCTCGCTTCAGCACCTTCTGGATAAGTGTCTTTAGCCACTTTAGAATCAAGAAGCTCTTCGATAATTTTAAGCTGTTGCTTAGCGCTTACATCAGCCACTTCGCCAGCTTGGGCCACAAAAGAAAGCAATAACATTGAAGCAAGGATCATCTTTTTCATTAAAAACTCCTGGTAGGTTAGGTTGGGGTCAGAAGCTTCTCTGCAGAACTAATGCCGCGGCCCGGGCACCGTTATATTGTGTTAAAAGACGACCAAGGTTTTAGAACAGCGTCTTTTGGCAAACTAGAGTCCCGAATTGGCAGACCCCCGCCTCGAGGAAATTGACTTACTTCCGAAGCGGAAGTGAATAACCATGATCGTGGTTATCCTAATCCCCGTCACCCTGATACTCGACCGTAGTTAAGCCAATAATGTTTTTACAGCGAAGCATTTTTTCAGGTTGGTCACCTAAGCATACGACGCCAGTTGAATCTTTAAATACGAAGCGGCCTTGGCCTAGAGCTTCGATTTCTTGAATGGTTTCAACGGGGAAGTTTAAAGTGCGCAAAAAGTTAAGCGCGTTTCGTACATCACGACTGATAGGCAAAGCCTGGCGGCGTTCGAATTCTGTATAAAGATCTGCTGCATAGGCAGCAGAAACTCCTAAAATTAGGGCTATTAAAATCAAAACTTTTTTCTTCATATAGTCTCCCCTTTATAAACTTTTAATAAACTCAATAATCTCGCCACGCTCTTCTCGCGTCAGAGTTAAAAAAATCTCTTTAGCTTCGAAGGCTTCTCCGTTATGCCACAAAATCGCTTCTTCGATATTTCGCGCGCGACCATCGTGGAGCAATTCCGTGTGACCATTAACTGTGGGAACCAAACCAATTCCCCAAAGGGGCGGCGTTCTCCACTGCGTTCGCATTTTTTTTCGCGCTAAAGTTTGATCCCCTAAGCCCATTCCAAGATCGTGAAGTAACATGTCCGTGTAAGGATAAATTGTCCAGTCGTCCGCGAGTTTCCAACTGGGCTGATGGCAGGTGGCGCAGCCAATCTGCCGAAATTGTTTTTTACCTTCGATCACTCGAGGGTCTTCCATGTTTCGCCGCTCGGGCACCGCAAGACTTGAGCTGTAAAGTGTAATTCGGTCCATAGCTTTTGCTTCAACTTCTGGAGTGCCACCTTTGATCGCTTGCGCACATTTCACTTGGGGTGCTGGGCAATTTTCTTCTGGAAATAATTCGGTCGTTAAACCCATATCCCCATTAAAGGCGGCAGCCGTTTGTTGACGCACATTTGGCTGTTCTGACTGCCAGCCGAAGCGACCAAGTGCAGGTAGCCCTGTCGCTATATCTAAAACAAAAATTGCCTCACCCGAGATGCCATCGGCATTCTTTTGATCGTCAGGATCAACGTTCGCTAAAATGTCGGCTTCTGGAATTAATTCGAGCAAACCAAGCCCAATCATTTGATTCGCAACGCGTGTAGAAACTTTTAAATCCTCAGTGGGTTTACCGAATGCCCAATCTCTAAAATTAACAACCGGCTCTCTGAGCTCATAGGTGTCGCCATCTTGATACTTTCCCCGAAAATACCTATAGGTCACTTCGGGACGAGCTTCGCCAGGAATGCCAGGATTGCCAAAAGGTTGGAGCTGGTTTCCATAGACTGAATTATCAGAAAAGCGGTAAAGCAAAGAGTGCTCGATGCCGTCAAAGGCACCTTTACCTCCGGCACCTCGCCCTCTTCCATCTTTAAAGTGGCAAGTTGCGCACGAGACCGCGTTCCAAGTAGGTCCCACTCCGTCTCGACCATCAGTCGACGCTGGAGCTTGCACCCAAGCTTGTCTAAAAAAAGAGTTCCCCACGAAGAATTCACGCTTTTGTTCGCGAGTTAAAATCGGGAGTGGGTGCCCGAAGGCATTCTCTGTTGTGTCTTTGACCGTGCCTTGCAGTCCACCTGGATAACGTTCATCCGCAAAAGTGATAGGTCCCCCAAATGAGAGACCTATCAGAAAACTTAATAATAAATTTGAAAGCTTCAGACTCATGAACAGGTCGTATTACTCAATTAGAGTGAGGCTTAAAAGCTGAGCGCCCTCTTTACCGAGAGTTCCTAAATCCTCGAGCGCCGTAATCGTCTCAAGTAATTGAGCGCGAGTGACGTCTTCGATAATAGCTTGGTCAAACGGAGCAGGGATCGCGGCAAACTGATTTTCGATTTCAATGAGTTTTACTGAAATTTTATCGGCCAGTACCGAATCTTTTGTGCGAATCAGATCAAGAAGCCCTGGACCTTGCGTTGTTACAAATACATCTTTGATACCAAGGAAATTATAAAGAACATCGTTGTGGGTGGTGTCGCTAAAGCATGAGTGTTCGTCTTCTTGAAAGCCCGTATCGAGTGCCACAAACATACGTTCTTGCGAAAGCTCTTCGCTCGCAAGAAAAGTTGCTCCACTAAAGATCTTTTCTAAAGAAGCTTTCGTCTCTGAAGGAGCTAAAAATTGACTTGCATAAGAGCTAGGATCTTTTGGGTTCCAATCTACAACGAGGCTTTCTAGATGATAGACTAAAAGCTCCGCTGCGACTTTTAAGTATTGAGCACGTCTTTCAGCAAAAGCATTTTGGCCCACAACATAATCAGTATAAGGGCGAGCGCCGGGACCATTTGGATCTAGATCTTGTCCCCAAAGTAAAAATTCGATCGCGTGATAACCAGTGGCGATATTTTTTTCGCCATTTAGTTCGTTGAGGCTAATTAAAAGTTCACGATCGATCACAGGGTAAGCCGCAGGATTTTGAACAATACCGGCATCTTCATTGCCAAGTACGTAGTCAACATAGGCCTCATCCATGGGCCATGCATTCAGTAAACCTTCAGGTCCGTCTTTGTCATCAATAGGACCTGAATAGAAGCGGTACACCTCAGTCAGGGAATAAGCTTTACGAGCTTCGGTCCATATTAATTTTGCAGCTTCCATATTCTCAGCAGTGGGATTAGCGATAAAAGTATTTACCGCATTCAAAATCTGGTAGCCACCTTCGAGTGCGGCCGAATAGCGAGCCTCAACATTTTTAGCGTAAGTTTCAACTACCTCACGAGATAGATCAGCCTGTGCTGTCTGGCTGCTCAAAATAATTGCGAACATTGCAAAAAGCTTTTTCATAGAACTCCCCATTTAAATTAATTTTCGAAAGAGTCCTGTAACTACGCTCGCGCTTTTTAACGGTCAATCAATACCCCGTAGAGATCACGTATTGAAAACCTAAAAGTAAGCCAGTTAAGATTTAACTGAATGTCTAATGAGAAATGCTTTGCGCGTTTTAGGATCTTTAAAATCCATCGGCAGAGTTTCCTGTCCTAGATCTTTAACTTGATATTGCGCTTTAATTTCGTCTGACAGTTTAAAGTCGCGCTTGTTGCACGAAAAGATTAAGCGGCCATTTGGTCCAAGCCATCTGCAAGTTTTTTGAATTAACTCAACATGATCCTCACCCACTTCAAAATCTCGGCGAAGCGATTTAGAATTTGAAAAAGTCGGAGGGTCTAAAAAGATGCAATCAAAAGTCTTATCAACGGGGCCTGATAAGTAAGCTAATGCATCGTCCACAATAAACTCGTGATGTTCAGGATCAAGATCGTTGCCTTTAAAATTGGCTTTGGCCCAATTCATATAGGTATTGGAAAGATCGACACTTCGAGTTTGGGCTCCAGCTAAAGCGGCCCAAACGCTGGCACTTGCGGTGTATGAAAAGAGATTAAGAAAGCTATCCCCTAGCTCAATCTGCTTAAAGATCGAATAACGAAGTTTTCGGTGATCTAAAAAAAGTCCTGTGTCGAGGTAGT
>CAZDFM010000096.1:0-7794 GCA_964504465.1 uncultured Pseudobdellovibrionaceae bacterium
ATCCATACATAAGATCTTTGAAACCCAAGAAGCTGCTTAGGAGCCCCTTGTCACTTACGCGATAAACGGCAGGCATAAATAGCCGCTCGAAGATGGCGTGAAAGTGTTCGTGTGCCAGCACCCCAGCATTGAGTGCCATGTGGAGTCTGTCTCCATTGGAATAAGGCGTGATACCAATTAAGTCTTCTTGCGCAAAGTAGCGAGCATTATTGAGCTCACCCTCGCCGTTCGAAAGCCGAACAGGAACGTCAGTGCCGATCTTTCTAGGCCAATTCATTTGCGTTGGAAGTTGGAAGCGTTCTTCCATACGTTTTAGGTTTTCGAAGTGAGCATAGATCGTGATGACAAAAGAGCTTTCGGGATCTTGCGGAATGTAGACGCCGTCGACAGCGGTGACATGCACATTTGCAGGGCGACCTGCGAGTGAGTTGTCGGTAAAGCCCTGCTGCGAATAAACTTTTGCGGCTGCGCCGTCCATTACATAGGGAGAATTAAGAGTTTCAAGAGTGACTTCCTGCAGCTTGTACTCACCAGCTGCATTTGGCCACGGAATGAGATAAGTATTTGTCTCGCTTGGATCTTTCTTTTGACAGGCTATCGAAAGCCCAAGAAAAGGAATCCAAACAAGAAACAAGAAGAGCGACTTCTTAGAGAGAACCATAGCTTTTGACTCATTGCGTAAAAAGGGTTTTCTCTACATAACCAGCCCACTTCCGTTTGTGAAGGAGTTTTTTTAAAAATGGCTTTGAATGAGCAATACTTAGGTGAATTGAACCCTCCTCAGCGCGAAGCCGTGCAATATATTCAGGGTCCCTTGCTGCTTTTAGCCGGAGCGGGCTCAGGAAAAACTCGAGTTCTGACCTACCGAGTGGCCAACATCATCTCAGAAGGTGAAGCGACTCCCCAACAAATCTTAGCCGTGACCTTTACGAACAAAGCGGCACGCGAAATGGAACATCGGATCGTGGCACTTTTGAACGCCATGGGTATCCCCGTTTATGAGCAACTTTGGATCAGCACCTTTCACTCGATCTGTGCCCGCATTTTAAGAGCCGACATTCACTTGCTTGATTACCAACCCTTCTTTGGAATCTATGACGATTCGGATCAGCTTTCGATGATCAAAAAAGTCATGGGCGTTTTAAATATCAACGACAAGATTTACCCTCCAAAATCTTTTCAGGCGCAAATTAACAGAGCTAAGCAACTGGCTCAGTCTCCTGATGATATGACTCAAAAGGGTCACAAGGGAGTAGATGATCTCTTCTTGAAGGTTTACACCGTCTACGAATCCGAAATGAAAAAAGCCAACGCTTTAGACTTTGGCGACTTGTTATTTAAAACTTTTGAATTGTTTCGAATGTATCCTGACATCCTTGAAAAATACCGCGAGCGTTTTCAGTTTATTTTGGTCGATGAGTATCAAGATACAAACCACATTCAATACCGCATCATTAAAATGCTCTCTGAAGGTCACCGAAATATTTGTGTTGTGGGTGACGAAGACCAAAGTATCTACAGCTGGCGTGGTGCAGACATCACCAACATCTTAGATTTTGAAAAAGACTTTCCCGAAGCAAAAGTTATCAAGCTCGAAGAGAATTACCGCTCAAGCAGCACGATTGTTCAGGCCGCCTCACAGGTGATCAAAAATAATTCTCAGCGAAAAGATAAAACTCTTTTTACTAACAATGCGAATGGTGACCCGATCACAATTCGTGAAGAGCCCTCAGAGTACGAAGAAGCCCGATTTGTGGTTCAACAAATTGAAAAGCGCATGAACTCAAATGGTCTTGAAGCCAAAGACTTTGCGGTTTTTTATCGAACCAATGCGCAGTCGCGGGTGCTTGAAGATTTACTTCGTTCACATCAGATTCCCTATAAACTTGTGGGCGGCGTAAAGTTTTATGAGCGTTTAGAGATCAAAGATATGCTCGGCTACTTGAAGGTTTTAATCAATCCCGCCGACGAAGTGGCTTTGAAACGGATTATTAATACTCCGGCGCGCGGAATCGGAAAGTCGACGGTCGAAAAGATCGAGGACATTTCTTATGAACAAAAGATCAGTTTTTACGACGGCATTTTATATACCGCCGAACAGCGTTTAGTTCACGCAGGTGCAGTTAAAAAGCTAAGACAATTTCGCGACTTCATGGACATGATGCGCTCAGATTATGTGGGCATGTCTTTGTCTGAAACTTACCTTATGGTCTTAGACCGAACTGAGTATGCGCAACGTTTGCGAGAAGAAAATACGCCTGAGTCATTAGCGCGTATTGAAAACTTAGAAGAATTCGACAATGCCATTCGTCAGTTCGAAAAAGAACGCGGCGAAGAAGCAAGTCTACAAAACTTTTTAGAAGAGATGGCGCTTGTATCTGACGCCGATGATGTTGATATGGGTTCAAACTTTGTAACCCTTATGACCTTGCATATCTCAAAGGGTTTAGAGTATCCGGTCGTCTTTATTGTCGGAATGGAAGAGGGCTTATTCCCATCAGCGCGAAGTTTTGACTCGTCTGACCCGCAGGCTGTCGAAGAAGAGCGACGCTTATGTTACGTTGGAATGACTCGGGCTCGTCAAAAATTGTATCTGACTTATGCGCGAAGCCGCAGGGTATGGGGGCAAGAACAAGCTCATCCTCCATCGCGCTTCTTACAAGAGATTCCAGATGAGTTTGTAAAAGCCGAAACGAGCATTCAACGACCTTCGTTTGCGGCCCGACATGGACTCAACGATAAAGCTCCGGTTTATAATCCTGATTCTCCGTCGTACAAGAGCTATAAAAAAGCCGATCTCGAAGATCCTTTTCCTAACTATGAAGATTTCGGTGACGACAACACGGGTGCCGGTGGCAATTACCAAAAAGGCATGAAGGTTCGTCACCCTACTTTTGGAACCGGTTCGATTTATCAAGTCGAAGGCTCGGGCGAAAATCAAAAAGTCAGCGTGATGTTCTCAAATCAAACTCTCAAAAAGTTTGTTGCGAAATACGCGCGGCTCGAAAGAGTTTAACTGGTCCCGGGACCAGTTAAATTACGAAAGGTTCGTAGGTCAGTCCAGTTCCGAATCGGAACTCAGACAGTTTAGCTCCACGGGAATAAATCGAAGTTCATTTGATAGACTTCTTCGCTGGGGGCTTCTTTGACCCATGTTTCAATGCGAGAGAGAAAACTTAAGAATTCGCGGTGAATTTTGGCGCGGACTTCTGGGTCTGCGGTGAAGGTGACCATAAAAGAGTATTGCTTGTCGGTCGCTGAAGCTTGCTGATGTTGAAGCGCTCGGTATTTTAAAAGAACCTGATGGGGTTCGCATAAAGGTGATTCTTTCGGTAAGTGAAAATGCTTTTTGGTTTTAACCAGCTTTGTTCCAACTAACTCTATAAATCCTAATCCAATTAATTCTTTAACTGCCGACTCTACTCGTTCGGCTTCCATTTGTAGACTCTCGGCTACCAAACTTAAATCGTCTGCAAACCGTGGAATGCTTAAGAAAAAATAGATGATGTAGAGTTCGGGTTTCAAAAACAAAGAGGCTTGGTTTTCGGTTGTGAGCTGAATCTTCTCCATCTTGAGATGACTCTCGGAGGAGAGTTTATCTTTTCTAATTTGATCTATGTTTTGTTTTAAAATTTGTTTGCGCTCTTCGAGCGTGGAGCGCTCCCAATCCAAAAGCATCTCGGCATAAGAGGCTTCTTCTGACGTCACTCCTAAGGCTTTGCAGATATTAAATAGCTGATCGGTGTTGAGGTGAACTTTCTCTTTAATGAGGTTCGAAAAAAAGGGTGGATGGATCTCGGCTTTCACCGCGAGTGCATTCAAAGTTCGCCCGGTTTTGGATTTTTTCCATACGAGTGCGGCCTCTTTAAGCCACGGACGATACTCCAAAAAGTTATAAACGTTGACCACTTTTACTCCTGATTTCGATCACTTAGATTATAAATTAATAAATTTATAATTCTAAATTACTAATTAATTAATCATTAATGGAGACCAAAGTCCAGCCGTGGTTAATTTGATTTCGAAATCAACCCCCACTTACGGAGTTAAAGAAATGAAAAACCAAATCAAAATTGCAATCGCTACGATCCTGCTCACGGTCACGACCTCTGCAGTTGCCTGTATGCCTCTTTTTATTGAACTTGGCCGCGAAGCTATCGACGCCGCAAACGTGACCAACAGTTACGCTGTTCAAAAATGTTTAAAAGATCTCGAAGCCAAACACTCTATGTCGGCCACGATTCATGGGATCAAAACTCTCGATAATACGACTTACTTTTTTGACATTGGCCTACTTGAAGGCGGCGACATGATGATGGGTAACGCCGAACTTAGAGTTGAGCTCAATAACGAAATGCCCGAATGGGGCCCGTCTTACACTTGCACTGTAATCCACACTGAAACTTTTTAAACTTTATAACTTTTAAAAACTTAAGGGAGTTCTTTATGAAAAAACTAATGAAAGCATCACTACTTGTTGTAGCCATGTCCGCCACTTCGGTTTGGGCCTCAATTCTTGCACCAAAACCCTTTGAAGTTGGAGTCAGCGAAGAGGCATTAGTCATTGCTAATATGATCCACAGCGAACCAGTTCAAGATTGTATCCGAGAGGTTCAAGAACGTTTTCGCGGTGAAGTTGTAATCGAAGACATTCGTAAACGAACTCCCCATGATCTAAGAAACTTCAACGTTCAAGTTGCGGTCCTTGTGGGTGGCGATGCCTACGTCGGAGGAGCCGAGATTATCGTAAAAAAGAATGTGGGTATCCCTTGGGGTGTAACCTATAAGTGCCACATCGTCCGCCCTGCACCTGGCTTAGTAATGGAAGATCAGCTGGTAGATGCGGGTCTCTCACCACTACAGAATTAAGTTTTTAGTGGGGCCAGGATGGTCCCATTTTTTTTGGCCACTAAATTGCTTATTGGAAAGCACCTGTACAAAGTGCCACCGGCCTGAACAACTTATTTGATTTGAGTTAAGCTCTGGAGATTTGAAATGAAGTTTTTACTGCGACTGTCGATTTTAGTGTCGTGCCTTTTTGCTCCCACCGTATTTGCACAGGGATTTTGCGGGGGCGTTGTTTTACCAGAGGCGCCAGGAATTATCAAAATACCTACCTATCACCGCGGCGATCTTATGATCGGCGATTGGGGAAGCTCTGGAGACATAGGTACTCGCACCGAGATGCTTGCAGTTTATTTCCCTAATTACTCGTTTAAGTATATGTGTCAGCTTCAGATCACAGATCAGATCCAGAAAGATGATCCTGTCAAAGGTCGTTACATGACGGTTGCGATGGCTCAGTTTGAATTAAATAATCTCAACACTATTCGACACTCAGATAGTCTTACGTGGTACGGCAAACGCTTTTATTTTGATGCTGCGACTGCAGTCGACGAAACTGACGCAATTGCCTTTTCGTTAAAAGATCATTCGGCATCGATCCGCATCGAACAAGGTAATCCCGAAGATCTTGTGGAACTGACTGTGCGTCTCTCACAACCTCTAACAAATGCGGTTGTGACAGATGTGGGCTCGCAGAAGTACCTCAGAAGTTCAAAAGGTCTGTTTGTCGAAAAGGCGCTCAACATCACCGCCCGCCACGGACGCGATGTTCCTCGCTATATGGCGCGACTTTTCTGCGAGAAAAAACTCTAATTTATTTTTGACTCCATTTAGCTGATCTACCAACTGGTCCCGGGACCAGTTGGTCCAGTTTGGTGAGTGGAACTCTTATAATTCTCTTCAAGCTTTCATCACTCAAAATTTTGCAACTCACGTTATGATTTTTGGGTGGTGATTCCTGAGGAGGAAGCGTGAGAGGGCATGACGCCATCATTTCAAATACTGCGACAATGTTACTTGGGGTGTGGGTATTTTTGACCCCTTGGAGTATGGGGCTCACGGCTTTATTTGGTTCGCGAACAATTATTGGATGGAGCTTTTGGATTTTGGGCGCGGCCCTTGTGATTTCGGCATTTTCGTCCCTAATTGAACTTAAACCTTGGAAACAATGGCTCAACTTTTGGTTGGCGTTTTTCTTGTTGATCGCGCCTTGGTTGCTTGGATATCAGCCCGTCTATTATTTGTATTGGAACGCAATTTTTCCGGCTTTTGCGATTATGGTGTCGGCGTTACTTGGGCTTGAAGAGGCGCATCGGCCAGTTCCAAGGCCTCGCGTGAGGCTGCGCTTGATCCGTAATGTTGATCTTTGAGTTCTTCCCACTCAGCAGTGTAATTTGAGAAATCATCGGGCGTGTGATGTAAAACTTCAGCCGGATTTGTGTATTCGGCTTGAATGCCATCCCAACCTTTATATGTGCGCCCGTCTTTATTTGCGCTCAGTTCAAAGTTTGGAACTAAACCTACCTTGCCCCCGCCGCCCGGAATATCCAAAGACAAATTGGGCATTGCAAGTCCACTCATGCGGCCCCAAAGTTCACGCTGAATTTGGAGTGATTCTTCTATCGAGGTTCTAAGGTGATCCGTCCCTTCAGAAGGATCGCACTGAAACATATAATAAGGTTTTACTCTTAAGTATAAAAGCCGTCGCGACAAGGCCTGCACGATTGCGGGATGATTGTTAACACCGTTAAGTAAAACCAACTGGTTGAACAATGGAAAGCCATTGTCGGCAAGCAATGTTAACGCGTTCGCAGCTTCACGAGTCAGTTCTTTGGGATGATTAAAATGGTTCATGATGTAAACCGGGTGGTATTTCTTCATCATGTTCACAAGGTCTTGAGTTATCCGCATCGGATTTACGACGGGCATTCGTGTCCCGATTCGAATAAGCTCGACGTGATCAATCTTTCTTAAGTCTGATAAAACCGTTTCTAGTTTTTCATCTGCTAAAGTTAACGGATCACCGCCTGAAAGAATAACTTCGCGAATGCCTTTGGCGTTTTTGATGTACTCAAGCGCTTCTTGATACTCTTTGCCTTTGATAAAGGCTTGATCTTGGCCCGTGAAGTGTTTGCGAGTGCAGTAGCGGCAATAAACGCTGCAGATATCTGTAACCAAAAATAAAACACGATCAGGATAGCGGTGAATGATGCGCGAAAGGGGCGAATGTTTTCTCTCCCCTAAAGGATCAAACATCTGCATGCCGTCTTTTTTAAACTCTTGCAGATGGGGCATTAGAATTCGGCGAAGCGGTCCGCCTGGCTTTTCGTCGCTTGCGAGTTTTGCGTAATAGGGAGTTACACGGATTTGAAAAAGACCTTCTGATCTTTTAAAGGCTTCAGCCTCCTCAGGTGAGAGCTCAAAGAAAGCTTCAAAATCAGCTTTCGTTTTAAGTGAGGTTTTAAGCTGCCATTTCCAACTGAACCAATCCTCTGTCTTTGTGAGGCCGGCTGTAGGCAGCGATTTGAAGTCGAATTTCATGCCTCTTCCTATCATATATAGATATAGGGCAGCAGCTGGATTTCGGGCCTCGTCTGAGTTTTAGAGGCCTAAACCCCTAGCTTTTCTGGCACTAACTGCCAGTCAGGCCTGCCGAGCATTCCCGTAACTGTTTAAAATTATTATGTTTTATTTAAAGTGACAGAAATGGACAAAATTAATGGGCTCCCTGTTAGAAACCTCCACCTTTAGAAGTTGTTGAAATCAGGGGCTTTTTTGAGGATTTTAAATTACTCCCCTTACAAGATCGACACGCGCCTAACTTTTGATCACCGCAGGAGGTTTAAAGAAGGCTTTTAACTTCAAACACTTAGCTATGCCACCGGCTTGGATTAGGAATTGGATTATAGAGCAGTGAAGGACTTAAGGGCTGATGCCACTTAGGTAAGG
>CAZDFM010000097.1:0-7735 GCA_964504465.1 uncultured Pseudobdellovibrionaceae bacterium
GCAATATCTGCTTTGGCGAGATGGTACGCTACATACTTCCAAAGTTCTTCCTCTGTGCAGGTGCCCCAATTAGGTTCTTGCAAGAACGGGCTTTCCTTTCATGCGAGGACGACGGCGTTTTTCAAAAAGGCGCTCTTTTTCTTTAAGTGAGAGGGAATCGTAAGCTCTCTTGATCAATTCTTTGACCGGTCCGGTTAGGGTGAATCGATCATTGAAGCGATAGACACGTGATTTTCCAGCCATCTTTGAGACGAGAATTTGTGCTTTTTCAAAGCGATCAAGTTGGCCGATAACTGGATTGTTTGCGATTTTCATATCGTGAGAAATGGCGCGTGCGTGACTTTCCCCATGGTGATAAATGTGGAGGAGGACTTTTTCTGCTGTTTTGTTTCCAAAAATACCTTCAAGCATAGGTTATTGTACCAAAATTTGGTTCATATGCACCAAATTTTGGTACGGCTGGACTTTTGGCTTTTGCGGGGTTCTCGTACTGCGGCTTCGCCGCATGCCCTCCGGGCACGAGCCGCATCAAAACGCGCCACTGGCGCCTTTTGCTGCGGTCTCGAAACTTCGGGTATGAGCCACCCTGACTCTTAACCCCAAGATCATCGATCCAACTCCGGCCACGTAATCAACGTTGCAAGCATAAAAAAAGCCACCGGGTAGGTGGCTATTTTTATGCTTAAAAAATTGGTTGCGGTGGTTTGACGACAGGAGATCCCCGGCAACCTCATAAAATAATTAGGCTTTTGAATTTTACAAAGACAGCAATTTATAAGAAAGCCGCTTCACTTTATGCCAAAGGGTACTCATTACGAGCTATAGCGACTGAGACAGGGGCGAGTAAAACTGCCGTTAGGGATGCCATCATGTCGGCAAAAATACCATTGAGAACCCATTCAAATGGTCAGATTGGGTACGGGCTGAAGCCAAAAGTGAAGAGCATTAAAACCGCCCCATATGGCTATTGCTTGATAAACGGACAACTTCTGGAAGATCCAAGAGAAATGGAAAATGTTCGCCTAATACTTAAGTGGTCGCAAGAAGGGCTCAGTTTAGGTGCAATTGCTCGGAAATTAAATGTCCAAGGGAGACGACCACGTAAAGCTTCGGGGTGGAGTCAGCCTACCATTGGGTTCATTGTAAAACGCCAATCGAAAGGGGCAAGCAGATAATATTCTCTAGTGAGTTCAGATAAAAGAGCATTGATTTTTAATACATAATTCGGAGGTGCACATGACAATTCCTAGATCGCTTATCGCCCTTGCTGTATCTGTTGCAGTTTTCTACGCCGTTCGCGGCAAGACCAATATTCTTATTCAACAATCAAGGATAGCAATGTTTAGAGTTCTTAAGAGCTCCCAATCCTCTAGCTGGGGCAAGGTTTGGATTCCGCCTGAACAGCAGGTGGGCAAATAAATACTCATCTTTACTATATAGGCTCAGTTACCGTTTCTTAAACTCCTGAACGTGATGTTTACGGCAGCACTCGGGCAGCTCATTTTTTACAAGCAATATCGCGCTTTCAGCTTTTTCCATGAATTCAGAATGGCTCTCGATAAAAATTCGATTGGGATGGCCATCCCAAGCTTTCGCAATCTTTTCGTCAATTTCTATGGCCTGCTTGGCGGACTCGATACGGACCGGGTTCACATTGTTGTATCCAAATTCCATGCTGGGAGTACGTAGGTGAATCACGGCAGAATATCGAGCGAGTTCGACTTCCTTCGAAGTTCCGAGTTCCTTCCAGTAGAGACTTTCCGCGCCCGGCCAATAAGCGAGGCCATCAATTGTGCCTCGATCACATAGAGCAACGGCGGACTGGCGTTCTTCTTCAACCAAGCGCTCAAGCTCACGCTGAATGTGAAATATAGCGCGTTGGGCTGCCTGTTTGGCCGCTAAAGATTCCCTCCGCCAAAATCCTCCTCCGAACACAATGCTAGCCGCCTCCGGCAGGATCGAGACATGCTGGCAGAAATTTCTCTTGGCAATTTCTAATACCGCAGTCTTTCCCGCACCAGGTCCGCCGGTCAGTACAACCAGCTTAAGAGGATGACTAGTGCGCTGGCAGGAACAAACCGTGCTCATGTGAGCTCAACCTCTTGAAGGTAGGTCGGAACGGATGCCTTCATACCTAATGTTTTCTCAAGAGTGATTTTGAAGTTGTTCGCCGCTGATGATTCGCCATGTGTGACGAATGTCATCTTTGGTTGGCGCTTGAACGTTTTTAGCCAATCTTGAAGTTCACTTTTATCAGCATGTGCTGAGTAACTATCCAAACTCACGACTTCGGCTCTGACGGGGACAAACTCGCCATGAATTTTGATCTCCTTCGCCCCATGGGCAAGAGCTTCTCCGCGTGTTCCCATGGCTTGATAGCCACTCAGAACAATCATATTTTTAGGATCGGGAGCAAACGCCTTAAGATGATGCACGACTCTTCCGCCAGTTGCCATTCCACTCGCGGATACAATGATCATGGGGCCGGATCTATTGTTCAGTGCCTTTGACTCTTCGACGGAATTTATATATTGAGCAACGTCACAGGTACCTTTGCACTCTTCGTCGCTTAAGCGATGCTCATCTTTATGGTCACAATAAATACCCATAGCATTCACGGACATCGGACTATTTAAGAAAACTGGCACATCTTCAATTCGCTTTTGCTCTTTCAATTTATATATTGCAAACAGAAGAGCTTGCGATCTGCCGACAGCAAATGCCGGAATGACCATAACGCCTTTGCGCTGCACAGTTTTTGTAATCAGGGCTTCCATTTGAATGAATGGATCTTGCGCTTCATGCACGCGATCGCCATATGTCGACTCAATCACTAAGTAGTCCGCATCCAATCCTTCTCGGGGTGGCTTCATTACTAAATCATTGGGACGTCCCACGTCCCCGGAAAATAGAATTGAAGTTGATCCGTCGCTAACATGAACACAGGCGGCACCTAAAATATGTCCGGCTGGGTAAAAGATGATTTTGAAATTTCCGATCTGCTTCTCGTGTTCGAATGGAACCGTTTGAAACTGGTTTAAACTCGCCTCGGCATCATCTTTTGTATATAGCGGTAAAGCCGGGTGGTGCTTCGAGAAACCACGCTTATTGGCATAATAGGCTTCTTCCTCCTGAAGTTTCCCGCTGTCCGGTAGTAAGACTCCACACAAGTCACGAGTGCCGCTCGTCGAATACACAGGTCCCCGGTAACCGTTCTTTACTAATAGGGGTAGATATCCCGAATGGTCCAAGTGCGCATGGGTTAGAACCACTGCCGATATTGTCGATATATCAACGGGGAAATTATCCCTATTCATAAGCCGTAGATCTTTTTTGCCTTGAAATAGGCCGCAATCAATCAATAGCGATTGGTCACCGCTTTTCAAAAGGTATTTAGAGCCAGTGACAGTTTCAGTCGCTCCTAAGAATTTGAGTTTCATTTTTCTTCTCCTTTTTTTGATCCAAAGATTAATTTCCTAACTTCAAGTAGCGTGACAGGCACTAGAGTGAGTGCCAGCAGCGCCAAGCATTCAGTCCAGGAAATTACTGTTACTTTGAACAAATTGTTAAACGTTGACGAATGATGTAACGAGAACTGAAACAATACGGGGAAAGCCACGGCCGCAACGTGTGCCAAGTTAGAGCGTGGTCCCAACTGGAAATAGGTGTGTAGATCACTTCGGCTGGCAAAAGAACGGAACAATTCCGCGTACACTAAAAACGAAAATAAATAGGTCCGAGCAACAATCTCGCCCTTTACGGGCAAAGCATATCCATAAATTGCTAGAGCCATAATGGCCGTGAGTCCTCCTACGATTCCAATTTCGCTATAAAACTTTCGGCTCAGAAACGATTTCGATGAGGGACGGGAGCTTCCGGAAAGTATGTCCTTCGGTACCGGTTCAGACGCCAACGCAAGAGCCGGAAAACCATCAGTCACCAAGTTGATCCACAAAAGGTGAATTGGCGCGAGCGGAGCTGGCCATCCCACCACCGCAGCACCAAACATAATTAAAACTTCCGCAAGATTTCCCGATAGCAAGTATTGAATGGTACGGGAAATGTTGCCGTAAATCCCTCTGCCTTCCTCGATTCCGGACACAATCGTCGCAAAATTATCGTCCGCTAGTATCATTCCCGAGGCCTGTCTTGCTACTTCGGTGCCGCCCTTGCCCATGGCTAAACCAATGGATGCAGCCTTCAGTGCGGGAGCATCGTTTACCCCATCACCGGTCATAGCGACTATCTCTCCACGGTCCTTCCAAGCGTTCACGATCCGAAGCTTGTGCTGGGGCGATACTCTTGCGTAAACGGCAGTGAACTCAACATCTCGTTTCAGATCAGAATCGTTTAACCTATCGAGTTCAATACCAGTCAGTACGCGGGAAAATCGACCAGCCTCAACGATTCCCAATTCACTGGCAATTGCTTGAGCAGTAATGGGATGATCGCCGGTGATCATTACGACTTTGATTCCAGCGTCTTTGCATTTGCGAATGGCCGCAATACTCTCTTGCCTTGGAGGATCTGCAATGGAAACCACGCCCAAGAGTTTTAAGTTACGCTCCACATCGACTGCTGCCGCTCGGGGATTTACCGTGCTTATTCCCTGTTGAATCCCAACGGCTAGAAGACGGCGACCCTTTGCCGACAAAGATTGAATCGATTCATTTAGCGCAATTGTTTCATTTTCACTCAAACTACATAGTGGAATGACAGATTCTGGTGCCCCTTTTACAATAATCGAAGAACCTAAATTGTCTCGCACCCCGACACTCATACGCTTGCGATCACTTTCAAAACTCCACTCGGCCAGGCGGTCTCCGCTTTCGTGAATGTCCCGAATATTGAGACCTAGATCGCGAGCCAAGTAGAGTAACGCGACTTCAGTTGGATCACCCGTAGCGCTTTCTCCATCCAACGAAGCATTCGAACAGAGAACCGCGGCCTTGGCCAATCCCAGTGCTGATTCCTCATTAAGCAGCGAAGAATTACCCAATTCCCTAATGCCCAATACGGTCGTAAAAATCTCACGAGCCCGCATCTTTCCAGTCGTGAGTGTTCCAGTTTTATCGGTGCAAATTACACTTACTGTCCCCAGCGTCTCAACTGTTGGTAAATGTCGGACAATTGCATTTTTCTTAACCATACGTCTTACTGCAAGCGCTAGGGCTAGCGTCACGACTGCCGGAAGTCCCTCAGGGATCGCAGCGACTGCTAGACTAATTGCGGACATCAGAATTTCGAGCGGTTCGCGACCATTTGCAAAACCCAGTGCTGCAACAATGAGAACAACAACTCCACAAAACCAAAGAAGTTTTTTGCTGACTTGCTCCAGTCGCGTTTGCAGCGGCGTTTGACTTCTCAACTGTGCATTTAAAAGGCCTGCGATTTTTCCAACTTCGGATTTCATTCCAATAGCGGTCACTATCGCTCGGGCAGAGCCCGTGGCGAGCGCCGTTCCGCTGAACAACATAGAGTGGCGCTCGGCCAATGGGGCATCAAATTTCACCGGCTCAGTGGATTTAGACACGGGCAATGATTCACCTGTCAAAACCGATTCATCTGCGCTTAATTGATTCGCCCTCATAATTCGGGAGTCTGCCGGAACAAGATCTCCTGCTTCCAGGACCAAAAGATCGCCCGGTACAAGATCTTCACTAGATATCTCTTGAGTTTGACCGTCCCGAATGACTCTCGTCCTCGGTACCGACATTTTCTTTAGTGCTTCAATCGCTGCCTCAGCTTTACCCTCTTGAAAATAACCAATGCAGGCATTCACAAAAACAATCGCCGCAATGGCAATAGCATCGGCATATTCTCCTAGTAACCCAGAGACGGCGGTCGCAAGAATCAGCACCAAGACGACGGGGCTACCGAACTGCCGCGCGAATCGAGCAACCTTGCCAGATTTTTTTGATTCAGTAAGAATGTTTTTGCCAAAAGCAGTGCGGACTTGATCGACCGCCTTGGCATTTAGACCACGCTCCAGGTCCATGTGAAAGATCTTGGCAACACTTTCGATGTCTTCGCTCCAAGGAGACATTTCGAGGTTACTCATTTCGTGCCGATTGAACCGTAGTTCTGCTTTCCTTCATCATGTACGCAACAGGAACCACAAACAGTGTCAGTAGGGCCAAGGTCAGCAACCCACCAAACATAGGGGTAGACAGCCGCTTCATGACGTCCGCGCCTAAACCAGTCGCCATCATCACTGGCAAAAGGCCAAAAATGTTCATACTAACAGCCATAAGTACTGAGCGTAGACTGTTTTGCGCGCCCTCTATTGTCGCCGAATAAATATCTTCACGTGACTTTAGTTTACCGGACTCGCGTCTGCGACGCCATGCGGATTCTAGAAATACGATCATGATGGATGTCGTTTCGACGGCAACACCGATGAGTGCGATGGCACCAGCCCAAACTGCGACACTCATACTATATCCAAGTGCCCACATAAGAAATTTCCCACCAATTAACGAAAGTGGTACAGAGATCATCACGAGTAAGGACTGTCCGATTGATCGCATGCTGAAGTAAAGAAATCCAAAAATGAGAAGCAGTGTAATTGGCAAAACAATCTTCATTCTATTTTGCATGCGCTCCAGGTACTCGTATTGGCCTGTCCAGGAGATGAAGTAACCCGGAGGCAGAGTCACGTGTTTGCGTACCGCCTCTTTTGCGTCAGCGACATAACCTCCTGTATCGCGATCCTTCAAGTCGATGTACACGTAACCAGCAAGGGATCCGTTTTCATTCAAGATCATCGGCGGGCCCATACGGCTGGTTAACTTTCCTAGTTGGCCAAGCGGAACTTCTGTTCCCGTAGGAGTGCTCACCAAGATCCGGCTTAACTTTTCTACGTTGTCTCGAAGCTCTCTGGGGTATCGCACATTCACAGTGTAGCGCTCTCTCCCGTTAATCGTTTGGGAAATTTCCATTCCGCCAATTGCGGTTTCAACTACCATTTGGGCATCGCCTACATTCAGACCATAGCGCTGCAAGGCTTCGCGGTCGGGCTCAAAATCGATGTAGTACCCACCTATAATTCGCTCTGCATAGACGCTTCTCGTACCACGCACCGGTGTTAACGCAGATTCCAATTGACGGCCGATGTCTTCAATAACTTTTAAGTCTTTCCCAAAAATCTTAATACCGACCGGCGTGCGTATTCCCGTACTCAGCATATCTATTCTTCCGCGGACAGGCTTGGTCCAAGCGCGATTTAATCCAGGAATCTCGACGGCCTTGTCCAGCTCTTCGATCAATTTGTCGTTCGTTAATCCTTTTCGCCATTCACTGCGATTTTTTAGTTTGATCGTGAATTCCAACATCGATAGGGGAGCGGGGTCGGTGGCAGTCTCATAGCGACCAGCCTTCCCAAAAACTGTTTCAACTTCGGGAATCGATTTTATCGCTTCACCTTGTCGGGTCAGAAGATCGGTCACCGCCGTGACTGACATGCCGGGGAGAGTGATCGGCATATAGAGCAGGTCGCCCTCCCATAGTGGAGGCATGAACTCCGATCCCAATTTCGCGAACGCCACTCCTGCAACCACCACCGCAGCAAGTGTAGTCGCCAACACCGCTTTCCCATGTCTTAAGGCCCATGCTAAAGCAGGGGAGTAGCGAGCCAAGAGCCAGCGATTCACTGGGTTTTCACTTTCTTTGCGGATTCGTCCTTTCACAAAGTAAGCAATTAACGGCGGGGTCACTGTGATTGAAACTAAAGCCG